>DAOOWO010000024.1:0-13790 GCA_035371225.1 Bacteroidales bacterium
AAAAATATCGGCACTGCCATCATCCGGAACCAGGAAGCCGTAGCCATCCGGATGGCCCTGGACGGTGCCGCGGATCAGGTCGTTGATAGTAACTTTCTCATTTTCGGGTATTTTTATGCGTATTACATATGGCGCTCCGGATTCGATAAGTTCTTTTGTTTTTGTTTCATGTATTGTCAGCGAGTTGTTTAATTGCAAACGGTTTTTTTGATCGTACTGAAAGGTTTTTTTTTCGGCTTCGTGACTTTTTCTCAAGGTGTCCAGTGCTTCGGCCGAATCAAAAGCATAATAGGCATAGCCGTTTTCAATTAATTGCAGGGCATATTGCCGGTAAATGGCCTTGCGTTCGGATTGCCGGTAGGGCATATGCGGACCGCCGGCTTCAACGCCTTCATTATAGTTTATTCCGCACCATTTCAATGATTCAATAATATACTCTTCTGCCCCGGGAACAAAACGGGTTTGGTCGGTGTCTTCAATACGGAGTATCATGTCGCCGTGGTGTTTTTTTGCAAAAAGGTAGTTGTATAAAGCTGTGCGAACGCCTCCTATGTGAAGAGGTCCTGTGGGACTGGGTGCAAAGCGAACCCTGATTTTGTTTGTCATCATGAAAATTTTTGCAAAAATATTGTATTTTATGTTAACAAGCTCAATAACGCTTGTCTTTGGTACCGAAGTGAAAGATAAAAACGTTAAGAGTGCTGGTATTGCCGAAAACTTGGAAAACAATACCGATTACTGATTTTGTGGGTATAAGCCCAGTACTCAAACGTAATTTTACGTTAATAAAAAAAAGAAAGGAGCAAGTAATGTCTAACATTAAAAATAATTTAACAATGAAAACAGCAAAACCATACGTACTATGGGTCATCTTTGCTGCATGGATGCTTGCGATTTTTGCAGTAATGATTCTTTTAGAGTACAAAATGTAGCCGAAAACCCAAAGCAAGCCAAATTATTAAACCAAGCCACTCTTAATGGGGTGGCTTTTTTATTATTTTTGTTTTAAAAAATGGAAATGTCGGATCAGGATTTTCAAAAAGCATTAGAACAAAACGATATTGATCTGCTGGCCAAAATTCCCAAGAGCGACCTTCATAACCACGCGGCACTTGGTAGCCGAATAGAATTTTTGGAGAATTGGGCAAATCAAAATATTATCAGGCCGCCGCTAAAAATGAAAAAATTCGCTGATTTTGAGGAATATCTGGAAAAGGCATTTAATAAATTTGTTCAAGCCCCCGGTTTTTTTGAGTATGCAAAAAGAGCAACCATGGAACAGGCCAGAAACGATGGTGTTAAAGTACTTCAAATAAGCCTTGACACACGTTTTTTTAATGGTCCAGACAGAGCCTGGCAGGAGAAAACTGAAATTGTACAAAACGCACACAGGCTGATGGCCCCTGATGTGTTCTTTGTACCTCAGCTCGGACTTCAGCGAAATCAGGACCTGAAAAAACTTCTATATGATGCGGAAAAGCTCATCGATACGGGTTACTTTCGATCAATAGATTTATACGGTGATGAATTGGCGGGGGATATAAAAAATTTTATTTCTCTTTACAAAAAAGCCAAAAATCAGGGATTAATACTTACCGCGCATGCAGGAGAGTATGGTACAGCAACTTCTGTAAAAAAAGCTGTAGAAATGCTGGAACTTGATCAGGTGCAACATGGAATTGCCGCTTCAGAGTCGGAAGAGGTGATGCGCTGGTTGGCCGATAATAAAATTATCCTCAACGTATGCCCTACCAGCAACGTAATGTTGTGCAGGGTGGCATCAATGGCAAAACATCCTGTGCGCAAACTTCATGACCACGGGATAAAGGTTACCATTAATACCGACGATCTGATGGTGTTCAATCAATCAGTAAGCCAGGAATATATTAATCTTTACAAGGCCGGAGTGCTGAGTATCGAGGCGCTTGATGATATCCGGCAAAATGGCCTGAGGGCTTTTGAGGGAGGATAATACACTGTTTTTTTTATCAACAGGGTCGAAATTTAATTAAAGGGTATATCTTTGCTTAACAAAAGTTAAAAAAATGAAATTTGGTGTTGTAATATTTCCGGGATCTAATTGTGATCATGATTTGTTGTATGTATTAAAAAAAATCCTTAAGCAGGAAGTTGTGGCCCTGTGGCATAAAGATAGGGATTTGCAAAAATGTGATTTTATTTTTCTTCCGGGAGGATTTTCTTATGGCGATTACTTGCGTTCAGGGGCCATTGCGCGCTTTTCGCCCATTATGGAAAAAATAATTGATTATGCCAATCACGGAGGTTATCTGATGGGAATATGCAACGGTTTTCAGATACTTTGTGAAGCTCATCTGCTGCCGGGAGCCTTGTTGAGCAACAACAACCAGCAGTTTATCTGTAAAAATGTTTTTATTAAACCAGTTTCGCAAAAAGCCGCACCGGTCAAATACCTTGATCCGGAAAAAGCGCTGAAAATACCCGTGGCACATGCCGAGGGCCGTTATTATGCAGATAAAAAAACCATAAAACAACTTTACGAAAACGACCAGATACTTTTTAAATATTGCGATGCCGACGGCAATATCACTGCAGGGGCCAATCCTAATGGCACCATCGACAACATAGCGGGAATTTGTAACCGCACCAGGAATGTTTTTGGCATGATGCCTCACCCCGAAAGGGCTTGCGACAGCGAACTGGGAAATATTGACGGGAAGCAGATATTCGATTCAATATTGAAACAATTAAAATAAACGAAAATAATGGGTAATATATCATTAGTAACTGGTGGCGCTGGTTTTATTGGCGCACATGTAGTAAATGAGTTGATTAAAAAAGGAGACAGGGTAATTGTCTTGGACGACCTTAGCGGAGGATATGAAGATAATGTAAATAAAAATGCAATTTTTATTAAAGGTTCTGTAACCGATGCGGACCTGGTTTCTGAGTTATTCGGAAAATATAAGTTTGACTTTGTTTATCACCTTGCGGCATACGCTGCTGAAGGGTTAAGTCATTTTATCAAACGGTTTAATTACAATAACAACCTAATAGGGAGCATTAACCTTATTAATGAATCAATAAAAAACAAAATTAAATGTTTTGTTTTCACATCATCCATTGCTGTTTATGGAAAGGGACAGGTTCCCATGCGTGAAGATATGATCCCGCACCCCGAAGACCCCTATGGTATATCAAAATTTGCTGTTGAACTGGAACTGGAAGTTTCAAAAAAAATGTTTGATCTGAATTATATTATATTCAGGCCTCACAATGTTTATGGAGAATATCAGAATATCGGAGACAGGTATCGCAATGTTATCGGTATTTTTATGAATCAACTTCTACAGGGGAAACCCATTACTGTTTTTGGTGATGGTTCTCAAACCAGAGCATTCAGCTATATAGGCGATGTGGCTCCGTATATTGCTAATTCCGTTCAAATTAAAGAATGTTATAATGAAATTTTTAATATCGGTGCAGATAAAGATTTTTCCGTAAATGAGCTTACTGCCGTTGTGATGGAGGCGCTTGGAAAAAAAGGTGAAATAAGATATCTGCCGGCAAGAAACGAGGTCCTTCATGCCTATTCAGATCATTCTAAGGCAAATAAAGCGTTTAATATCCATCAATACACATCATTAAAAGATGGTGTTATTAAAATGGCAGAGTGGGTAAAAGCTTCCGGGGTCCGAAAAACAAAAAAATTCGACAATATAGAGATTTTCGAAAAATTACCTTCGGTATGGCTGGAAGATTAAAGGGTAAAAAGATTTTATTTATTACCCCGCACAGACCCGGAAGGTCGCCGAGCCAGCGTTTCAGATTCGAAGAATATTTAGATTATTTTAAAGAAAAAGGATACAACTATACGCTTTCTTTTTTAATTAAAGAAACTGAAGACAAGCTTTTTTACAGCAAGGGCAAAGAGATACAAAAATTCTTTTTGTTTGTAAAATTTTTTTTAAAAAGATGTTTTGATGTTGTCAGGTCCTTCAGATATGATATTGTTTTCATTCAAAGGGAAATGTATTTTATTGGTCCTCCGATATTTGAATGGCTCCTGAGATTTTCCAGGGCAAAAATGATTTTTGATTTTGACGATTCTATCTGGCTGCAAAATGTTTCGGATGCAAACAAAAAATACCAATGGCTGAAGAGTTTCGGCAAAACAGCAAAAATCATTTCTTATGCCGACATGGTTTTTGCAGGTAATAATTATTTGAAAGAATATGCATCAGAATACAGTAAAAATATTAAAATTGTTCCAACAACAATAGATACGACAGAATATACCCCGGTCGAAGACAAACACAGGATCGGCGCTATTAATATTGGCTGGAGCGGTAGTTTTACCACTATTCAGCATTTTAAATATGCCGAAGGTTTCTTAAAGAAACTGGCTGAAAAATACCCGGGCAAAATATCCATAACGGTTATTGGGGACAGTCATTATCAAAATAAAACCCTGCCTGTACGGGCATATGATTGGAATAAAGATGAAGAGCTTGAAAAACTTGCATCTTTTGATATAGGCATTATGCCGCTTCCCGATGATAACTGGGCTAAGGGAAAGTGCGGACTGAAAGGTCTTCAATATATGGCGCTTGGAATACCGACCTTAATGTCGCCCGTTGGCGTCAATACTGAAATAATCCAGGATGGCGAAAATGGCTATCTGGCCGGTAATGATGAAGAATGGATTGAAAAAATTTCGCTGCTCATTGAGTCGCCTGATTTAAGAAAAAAAATAGGTGCCGCCGGCCGCCAAACTGTCGAAGAAAGGTATTCTTTCAATGCATGGAAGGACAAATACGTAAGCTATTTTGAAGAATTGATCGCCGAGAAAAATCATTCATAATAATATACCCGCTTAACCCTGCTCGAAACAGAGGTGAGGATTTCATAAGGTATGGTGCTTAGGCGTTCCGCAATCTCTTTAATGGTGGCGGCATCATCAAAAACATAAACAATATCGCCTTCTTTGGCCTCGATGCCTGTAATGTCGAGCATACACATATCCATGCACACACTGCCAATAATGGGGGCTTTTTTTCTGTTCACAATCATAAACCCGTTGCCGTTGCCCAGCCTGCGGTTGAGGCCATCGGCATAACCTATCGGAATAGTGGCAATGCGGGCTTCTCCGCTGGCAGAATATCTTCGTCCGTACCCTACCGTGTCCGGTGCCGAAATGGTTTTAATCTGCGAAATGATAGAACTGAGGCTGCTGACATTCTGCAGATGCTGTTGTTCTTCTTCCGAAAAAGAAATGCCGTACAGTCCTATTCCCAGCCGTACCATATCGAATTGCGCTTCAGGGAAGCGGGAAATTCCGGCTGAGTTCAATACGTGCATCATAAACGGGTTTTTGATTTCTTCTTTCATCTGCGCACAAACCTTTTCGAGGGTACTTATTTGTTGGCGCGAAAACTCATCTTCGTTATTATTCTCGCTGGCGACAAGGTGTGTGAATACCGATCGGACAATAATGGTATCATTTTGTTTCAGCACAGCTATTAACTCGTCAATTTCATCGGGCAAAAAGCCCAGCCGGTGCATACCTGTGTCTATTTTTATGTGTACCGGGATTTTATAGGGTTCTTTTGATTCGTAGGCGGTGATGGATTCAATGAGCAGGCGTAAGGTCCGGAAATTATATATTTCGGGTTCAAGGTTGAACTTTTTCATCAGGTCAAAACTTTCTTCTTCGGGGTTCATGACCATAATGGGCGTGGTGATTTTGGCTTTACGGAGTTCTATTCCTTCATCAGCATAGGCCACAGCCAGGTAATCAATGTTGTGGTATTGCAACACATTGGCAATTTCGTAGCCGCCGCTACCATACGAAAGGGCTTTTACCATCGCCATGACCTTGGTGCCTTTTTTTAATTTGTTCTGGTAAAAATTAAGATTGTAAATCAAAGCATTTAAGTTGATTTCCAGCAGTGTTTCATGGGATTTTTGCTGCAACATGCGGCTTATCTGCTCGAAAGCATAAATACGGGCGCCTTTGATAAGAATTGTTTCGTTGTGAAATGCCGAGCCTGGAACTTTTGCCAGAAAAGCATCGGTATCAACAAAAAACGACTTTTCCATAGGAAAAAGCTTTTCATTTTTCGAAATAGAGGGTCCGATGCCGATGATGCGCGTTACGCCCTTTGAAACCAAAAGATTGGCTATTTCGCTATAGAGTTCGTTATCCGTAAGTGAACTTTGAAGGATATCCGACAAAATCACTGTTTTTTTATTATGTTGTTTTTGCTGACACATAAAATCCAGGGCTATGTTCAGCGAATTGAGGTCGGAACTATAACTGTCGTTGATGACAGAACAGTTGTTAATGCCGGCTTTCAGTTCGAGACGCATGGCTACCGGTGTTAGCAGCGATAATCTGGCGGCGATGGTATCATGGGAATAGTCCAGATAAAGCATTAATGCCCAGCAATGTATGGCATTTTCTATGGAGGCGTCATCGGTAAAGGGAATTTGTACCTCGACATTGTCCGATTTATAAACCGCAGAAATTATGCAATGATTATGTTTTTTTTCAATACTTTTTATGTTCAGATCGGCTTTATGTTTGTACCCCCAGGTAAAAAAACATTTTTTCGGTTGTATGCCTGATTTAATAATACGTTCCTGAATATCATAAATATCGGAACAATAAATGAGGGTTTCGATGCGGGTAAAAAGGTTAAGTTTTTCACCGATTTTCTGCCTGATATCGAGGAAGTTTTTATCGTGTGCCGTGCCAATATTTGTAAATATTCCGATAGTGGGACTGATAATTGGCTGCAAGGCTTTCATTTCTTCCGGTTCCGAAATTCCTGCTTCAAAAATGGCCAACTCGTGCTCGGGCTGCATTTGCCAAACCGATAGCGGCACGCCTACCTGTGAGTTGTAACTTTTCGGACTGCGGACTATGTTTTTATCAGGTGAAAGCAGTTGAAACAACCATTCTTTAATAATGGTTTTGCCGTTACTACCCGTTATACCAATAACAGGGATGTTGAACCTGCGGCGGTGATGAGTTGCAAGGGTTTGCAATGCAACAAGCGTGTCGGAAACTAGTATGAAATTGGCGTCTAAATAGTTGTCAAGGCTTTCGGGAAGCGATGATACCATGAAATAGCGTATACCTTTTTCGTATAGTTCTGAAATATATTTGTGTCCGTTATTTTTTTTTGTTACTAAACAAAAAAACAACGCATTATCGGCAGAAGTTACCTTCCGGCTGTCAATCAGCAGGTGCCTGATGGGATAGTCGTCATTGTTGTTGTTTGAAAGTGAGCCATTTACAATAGCCGCGATTTCTGATATAGTATAGGAGAGCATGAAAAGGATTGTAATTAGTTATCTTTTTCCGAATCGTTATCGGATTGTTTATGTGAACTTATTTTTAGTGGATTAGTTTTCAGAGAGTCGTAATTGTTGCGATTATTAAAAATATCACAGGCAAGATACAGCGCATTGCGGAAAGATTCGGGGCTGGCAATGTTTTTTCCGGCAATGTCATAAGCTACTCCATGAGCAGGAGAGGTTCTGACAATAGGCAGCCCGGCGGTAAAGTTAACACCTTCGTTAAAAGCAATAATTTTAAATGCTATCATGCCCTGATCATGATACATGGCAAGCACGCCATCAAACTGCCGGTATTTGAGCGAGCCAAAAAATCCATCGGGCGGATACGGGCCAAAACAAAGAATATTTTCGGCCTGAGCTTTTTTCATAGCCGGAATAATCACGCTGGTTTCTTCGTTGCCAATAACACCACCGTCTCCGGAGTGGGGGTTTAGTCCCAGCAGGGCGATTTTGGGTTTGTTTATGCCAAAGTCGCGTATCAGGGAGTTGTTCATTACTATTAGCTTGCGGATGATGAGTTCTTCGGTAAGGGTGTCGGGAATGTTTTTTATTGGGACATGACCTGTTACAAAACCTATGCGCAGGTCGGGCGCCACCATCATCATCAGATAATTCGACACATTGAAACGTTCGGCAAGATATTCGGTATGTCCTTTAAAATGAAATGCGCCGGATTGAATATTTTTCTTGTTGATAGGGGCGGTGAGTAAAACGTCAATATGATTGTTTTTCAAATCATTGGTTGCCATATCGAGGGCCATAAGCGAAAGTTTTCCAGCGATTTCGGTGGATTCTCCGATATCGATTTTTACTTCCTGTTCTGTAACGTTCACGATATTCTGACGTTTGTATCCTGCCAGTTCGGCCTTCTTAACCAGGTTGAAATTAATATCATTAAAATTGAGCGCCTTGCGATAATAAGAAGCAATTTTAGAAGATCCATATACTACCGGTGTGCATATTTCAAGCATACGCGGTTCCATCAATGTTTTAATAATTATTTCGTAACTGATGCCGTTGAAATCGCCATGTGTAATGCCCACAACAACCTTGCGGTCTTTATCGGTTTCTTTTGTATTTCCCATGTCAGTATTATTTTCCACAAAGATACTTATAAAAAACATTTATGGAAAAACAGAAGCAGTCGAATTTTATTGCCGACCGGGTATAATTTTCAATAAGGCTTATTCTTCACAGAAAAAATTGTCAGGAATCTTTTCGATGATTTTATTTTTGCGGGCGTATTCAAACAAAAAAGAAATGGCTTCACGGCCTTTGGCGCCTAAGTTTAAGGTATATTGGTTAACATACAGTTCTATATGTTTTCTGATAACATCTTCATCCATTTCAACAGAATGTTCCCTGATAAAGTCTTTGGAAGATTCGGGATGCCGAAAGGCATATTCTACGCTGGATTTCATTATCCTGCTGAGTTTGGCCTTCAATTCGGCGGGCATATCTTTGCGGATAACAATACCGCCGAGAGGTATGGGGAATCCGGTTTTTTGTTCCCAAAATGCACCCAGATCGCAAAGTTTCACCAGCCCTTTATCCTGGTAGGTAAACCGTGTTTCATGAATAATAACGCCGGCATCAACGATGTGTTTCAGGATTTTAGTTTCAATTTTATTGAAAATAATTTCATGAACATCCGACACTTCGGGGTAGGCAAAGTTTAACAGAAAAGCCCCTGTGGTGTATTTTCCGGGTACGGCAATGGTGAGATTGCTGATTTCTTCGTCGGAGTAATTTTTGCGGCCAATCAGCAGGGGCCCGCAGTTGTTGCCCATGGCGCTGCCATAATTGAGCAGTTGATACTTGCCGGCAAGGTGCAAAAAAGCATGAAAACTAACTTTGGTCATGTCCAGATCCTCTTCAAGAGCACGTTGGTTCAGTGCTTCGATATCTTCGGCGTCGCAGATAAAATCAATGCCTTCGGTATCAATTTTATTGTTGATAAGGGCGTCGAAAATAAAAGTATCGTTAGGGCAGGGTGAAAAGCCGAGCTTTATGATGTAAGACATGAATAAGTCAGATTTTTGATTTTAGAATGCAGAACTTTTTTTATGCAAAAGTATTGCGAAAAAGGTTATTAGTTTAACAAGATTGAAAATTTTTCAGAAAGCTTTGATAATTTCAGGTAACTGCCTGTTCAGGTTGGCTATAGCGAAAGGAATATTCCAGTTGTTGAGATTGCGGGGTTCGATATAATTTGAAATAGTGCGTAACTGAAAACAGTGTATTTTCTTTTTCAGGCAAGCATAAAAAAAAGCTGCCCCTTCCATACTTTCGGTGTCGGGGGCAAAAAGGCTTTTAATTCTTTCGATGCGTTTTGCCTCTGCGTTAATGGTATTCACAGTGATTCCTTTAACGGATTTAAGTTGTTTGATCCGGGGGTTGTTATTGGTGGTTGGGTTAATGATTTTTCCCTGCTCATCGAATACCGGATCGGGCAAATCAGGAGAGAAATCCAACTTGCAGAGAGGGACAAAGTTTTCGCCATAATCTGCGCCTAATTCAGCAAAACAATCATTGGTAACTTGAACCAGCTCTCCGATAGCAAGGTCTTTGCTGAAACTACCGGCAATGCCTGTATTCAGGGCAATGTCAAAATTCTGCAAGTTAATTTCTCCCAAATAAAAGGCCGTGGCAACCATTCCCGGGCCGGTTATCAGGATGCTGATCTCGTGAAGAGCAATACGGGAATGAAAGCAGTTTTTGTTCTTCACAACAGCGATGCCGAGGTTGTTGAGTAAGGGTTGTATTTCGGCAAATGTGGCGGAAACAATTAAAATTTTCATAAAACGGTATAAAAAAAGAAAGTTGCTCTGATTTTAGAGCAACTTTCTGAAAAACAATATAATAAATTATTTTTGAATGTTTGGCAATTCAAGTCCGTACCCTTTTTTCTTGTCAACCATTTTTAATATTAATCCTAAAACTAAAGCAGCGACACCAAGTAATGCCAGCATTATCAGTGGATTGGTGTAATTATATGAAATGGCCGCAACTTCGGGAGTCATAGTCTTATCAATCAATGCTTGTGCAATATCGGGGTTGGATGCATTTAAAATTTTGCCAATCAGCAATGGGAAAAGCCATAAGCCAATGTTCTGAATCAAGAAAATCAATGCATAAGCCGAACCGATAACTTTTTTATCGACAAGTTTCGGAACACTCGGCCATAACGATGCGGGGACCAAAGAGAAAGAAGATCCAAGAATTAAAATGGTTAGAAAAGCAACAATAATACCTCCTATTCCATCTCCCTTGAACGTTGGCAAAATAAAAGCAAAGGTTAAATGACAAACAATAAGTAAAATAGATCCCAGCATAAGCATGGAAGCCGCCTTGCCTTTATTATCCACATATTTTCCCAGAATGGGGGTAATTCCAACGGCGAGCAACGGGAATACTGCAAATATTGATTCGGCTGATTGACGTTTGTATGCCATATAGCAGAATATGAGCAGGGTAATTATTGAAATTGCCAGCAACACAATTTGTTTGTTTTTCTTTGAAAAATTACTCATGAAAGCAGTTGCGGCCACAACAAGCATAACTATATATTGAGCAACCGTTACCGAATTTGATGCCCAAAAAGAGTCAGCAGGAATTTCTTTAAAGGTCAGATTACATTGCAGCATATTAACGGCATATTTCTGAAACGGGAAAATAGCAGAATAATAGAGAACACAAAGCAAAGCCACAAGCCAGAAACCGGTGCTTGACAAAATTTTGCCTATATCGCGAATTCTAAACGGATCGTCTTTTTCTTCTGCTTCACCTGTCTGTGCATCAAGCTTCTTGTCCATAAAGAAATAAACTATAAACATAATGAGGGCAATCATCAATAAAATCACTCCGAAAGCAACCGAACGGGAAACGTCAACAGAACCAAAAGAACGTGCGATCACAGGAGAGAAAATCATACATGTAGCCACTCCAAGACGGGCTAAAGCCATTTCTGATCCCATTGCCAAAGCCATTTCTTTCCCCCTGAACCATTTTACAATACCGCGAGAAACTGTGATGCCGGCCATCTCAACACCGCATCCAAAAACCATAAAACCTACGGCAGCAAATTTGGCCGAAGCAGGCATGCCTCTGTAAAAAGGAGAAACTCCCAGTTCATCAAATCCAGGTATATAGTTTAAATTATTAGTAAACCATGTTTCTAAATTAGAACCCATAAACATTTCAGTTACAGCGTACCAATTAATTGCGGCACCAACAAGCATCACGATTCCTGATAAAATTGCCGTAAATCTCACGCCCATTTTATCCAGAATAATACCAGCGAAAATCAGAAAAAAGATAAAAACATTTAAAAATGTTTCAGACCCGGCATAAGTTCCAAAAGCAGTTGAATCCCAACCACGCGTTGATTCCAGCAAATCTTTAACCGGCGAAAGTATATCCATAAAGATATACGAACAAAACATAGCAAAAGCCAATAATACCAAGGCTGTCCACCTTATTGAAGGGACATCTCTCATCAATTTTTGAATTTTTTCAGTCATAGTTTTTTTAAATTAAGCCACAAATTTATTCTTTTTATATTTGCAACGACAATCAGCGAAAAATTTTTTTAACCAGGGTTTGCAAAAGCTGATCGTATTTATGATGAAGGCTTGTCCATCGAAAAATTTTAAAATAAGCACAATTTAATGCGAATCATTTGTTTTAACTGAGAACAGCAATATTTGTTATTGATGTTTTTTACTATAAAAGAATCAGGTTGTTAGTGATTAAAACAATTCTGGCAAAAAATGAAAAGCGGAAACAGGATGATAACTATTTTGGGCCCAACAGCATGCGGGAAAACACAGCTTGCCGTGGCTTTGGCCGACAAAACAGGCGGCGAGATCATCAGTGCCGATTCGCGGCAGGTTTATCGGGGCATGACCATTGGTACAGGAAAAGATCTGGATGATTACCTGATTGAGGAAAAAAAAATTCCTTTTCACCTGATCGATATTGTTGCAGCCGGAGAGGAGTATAACCTTTTTCGTTTTGTTTCAGATTTTAAAAATGTTTTAGACGAAATCATAAAGAGGAAAAAATTACCGGTACTTTGTGGGGGAACGGGCATGTACATTGAGGCCGTATTAAAAAATTTTGCGATTCCCGATGTGCCGGTAAATGAAGCTTTTCGCAAAACGCTTGAAAACAAAACCGATCAGGAACTGCAGGAACTTCTAAAATCCTACAAAACATTGCATAATGAAACCGACACTGAGAACCGCCGCAGGCTGATTAGGGCATTAGAGATTGCTCATTTCGCTGCCGAAAAAAAAGTTATCCCGGAAAAACTGTTCGAAGGGGAATCTTATGTTTTTGGTATCTCAATGCCGCGCGAGATCGTTCGAAAAAGGATAACGGAACGTTTGCATAAGCGACTCGAAGAAGGTATGATTGAGGAGGTGAAACAGTTGCTTGATTCGGGTGTCAGCGCCAGTCGGTTGATTCGGTACGGGCTTGAATATAAATACATTACGCAATATTTGCTTGAAGAATATTCTTATGACGAAATGGTGCGTCTGCTGAATATCGCCATCCATCAATTTTCGAAACGCCAGATGACGTGGTTCAGGGGTATGGAACGGCGTGGGATAAACATTAACTGGGTCGACGGGATGTTGCCAATGGAAGAAAAGCTGAAGCAAATCGAAAGTTTATTAGAGAAATAATAACCTACCAGCCGCCAAACCCGGCATGATATCTGTTTTGGCTGAATTGGCAATAAGGATTAATGCCTTGCTGCAATCCTCCGGAATAATTATCCTGCGGATATAAAAGGTTATAATTTGTATTACGGTCGGAAAAATTTAGTTGGGCGCCAATAGTAAGATTTTCAGTAACCTTGTACTCGGCGCCGACCATTATGCCATAATTATTCAATGATCTTTTCTGGCTGTTCAGATCGGAAGTCTGCGGCTGTGTCAGGTCAAAAGTTTTATAAACAGCGCCCGAAATCAATAATTTATCGTTGACTAAATAATTGCCGCGGGCAAATAGTGAAAGACATGCAGGATTTTTGCCAAAGTAAAAATCGTTAATTCCGGAGTTGTTAAAACCCTGGATATAGCTTGCGCCCACATCGAGGCGGAATTTCGGCGACACGCGATAACTCAGAAAAGGCGACATATAGGTGTAAGCCCCTGCTCCGTATTTTGAGCCACTTATACCCACGCCCATTTCCATCGAAACCCCAAGGCGCTTGTATTTTAACAACGATGATTTATTCCCGAAATTATCAAAACCTGATTTTGAAGTGGAATCAGAATAATACGCCGTTTGGGCAAAACTGCCTGCTGATGTAAAAAGCAAAACAAAAGAAAAAAGAATGACGGATTTAAAAAATTTCATTTCTATGCCTTTTGTTGTTGGTTAATAACTGTCATTAGACAACATTATTGCAGCAAAGGTAATAAAAAAAC
>DAOOWO010000025.1:0-13627 GCA_035371225.1 Bacteroidales bacterium
CAGGCACGAAACCAGCTTTATTAACTCATGCACCGAGACCTTTATTGACGAAAATGCTTCTCTCGATTTTTACAAGATGCAAAACAAAGATAGCCGGTCCACCGTCATTACAGGCAGCTATTTCAATCTGCAAAAAAATAGCAAACTTTGCAGCAATACCCTTACTTTTAATGGTGGTGTGATCCGTAACGAAAACTATGTAACAATGGCCGGAAGCGGCTCCGAAGCTAAAGTTTACGGTTTGTACCTGATGGACAGGGAACAACATGTCGACAACCAGGTGTATGTGGACCACCAGGTGCCAGAAACCTTAAGTTATGAGCAGTTTAAAGGCATCATCGACGAAAATGCCAGCGCTGTATTTAACGGACATATTCATGTGTGCCCCGACGCACAAAAAACCGAAGCCTACCAAAGCAATAAAAATATCCTGCTCACCGATACTGCACGGGTTACCACCAAACCATTCCTCGAAATCTATGCCGACGATGTCAAATGCAGCCACGGAGCCACGGTGGGTCAACTGGATCCGGAAGCCATGTTTTACCTTAAATCAAGAGGAATCTGCGACCGCAATGCCAAAATGTTGCTAATGTATGCCTTTGCCGGCGAGATAGCCAATAAAATAAACATTGAAGTCTTGCGCAATCGTATTGATGCCATGATCGTCAAACGACTGAAAGGAGAACTCTCCATCTGCGACCAGTGTGTGCTGCATTGCAAAGAGAACGAAATGATCAATTTTAAGATCGATATGAGTAAAATCTGAGTTATGAACGACACGGATTTGAAACATATAAGACAGCAATTTCCCATACTCGATCAGCAGGTGAACGGCAACCCGCTGGTATATTTCGATAACGCTGCCACCACCCAAAAACCTAAGCAGGTTATCGATTCGCTGACCAACTATTATACTAAACTAAACAGCAACATCCACCGTGGTGTTCACTACCTTAGCCAACTGGCAACCAATGCCTACGAAGAAAGCCGCGAAGCCGTCAGGCATCTTATCAATGCTAAACACCCCCACGAAATAATTTTTACACGGGGAACAACGGAATCAATCAATCTGGTTGCGTCCTCCTTTTCAAAAAAATTTCTGCACCCCGGTGACACGGTGGTTATATCCGGCATGGAACATCATTCGAATATTGTTCCATGGCAAATAGCCTGCGAAGAACGCCAAGCCCAACTAAAGGTTATACCGATAAACGAACAAGGTGAAATAATCTTCAGCGAGGTAGAAAAATTACTGGACCAAAGTTGTAAAATACTGGCCGTTACCCACGTGTCAAACACTTTGGGCACCATCAACGATATAAAACAACTCATAAATATGGCCCACGCCCATGAAATTCCGGTGTTGATTGACGGGGCACAGGCCATTTCGCATATCAAAGTGGATGTGCAAGCGCTGGATTGTGATTTTTACTGTTTTTCAGGACATAAGATGTATGCACCTATGGGTGTTGGAGTTCTTTACGGTAAAGAAAAAATCCTTGATGAAATGCCACCTTATCAGGGTGGCGGCGAAATGATAAAAACAGTAACCTTTACAAGAACCACATTTAACGAACTACCTTTCAAGTTTGAAGCTGGTACCCCCAGCGTGGGCGATGTCCTGGGGCTGAAAGAAGCCATAAATTTTATAGAGCAAACAGGTTACGGGCTGATTGAAGCCTATGAAAGCGATTTACTACACTATGGCACCAAAAAACTGGAACAACTGGGATACATCAGGATTATCGGTACCGCCCCGCAAAAAACTTCCGTAATTTCATTCCTACCCGGCAACATTCATCCTTTTGATGCAGGCACCATCCTCGACAAACTGGGCATCGCTGTGCGCACAGGACACCACTGTACACAACCGCTTATGGATTTTTATAAAATATCCGGCACCGTGAGGGCTTCTTTTGCAATTTATAATACTAAAGAAGAAATTGATGCAATGATTGCGGCTTTGGAAAGAATAAAAATAATGTTTGAATAATGAAAACATATAAAGATACAGCATCGGAAATTATCAGCGAATTCATGCTTTTCACCGATTGGATGGATAAATACAATTACCTGATCGAATTGGGCAAGGCATTGCCTCTTATTGACGAACAATACAAAACCGACAACTACCTTATTGCAGGATGCCAGTCGCAGGTATGGGTGAAAGCCGAATATAAAGACGGGGCAGTTTATTTTACTGCCGACAGTGATGCAATCATCACAAGAGGTATAGTCAGCCTCCTAATTCGGGCTTTATCGGAAAGGCCCTGCGACGAAATTATCAACGCCGATATGGAATTCATCAACCAGATTGGCTTGCGTGAACATTTATCCCCTACCCGCTCCAACGGATTGAATGCGATGATTAAACAAATGAAAATGTACGCACTGGCATTCAAAGCCAAGTACGAATCAAATAAACAACCCGAATCAAATAAGTAACTTATGGATAAGGCCGAACTGGAAAAAATCATCATCGAAAAATTACAAACAATTTACGATCCTGAAATACCCGTAAACATTTATGATCTGGGGTTTATTTATGAAATCCGCATCGATGATAACTATCTGGTAACGATAAAAATGACACTTACCTCGCCCAACTGCCCGGTAGCAGAAACCTTACCCAGTGATGTCCGGGACGGCATACAGTCTATTCACGGTATTAGTGGTGTTTATGTTGATGTGGTCTTCGAACCGGAATGGAACCAGGACATGATGACCGATGCCGCCAAACTGGAATTAGGGTTGTTATAATCCAAACTTTGCTATAAAAGCACCTGCAAAATCACCAAAACACTCTTTAATGCAGGCCTCATCTAATAACACTGGGCACTTCTAAAAAATCGGCGCATTTAACGAAAGACAAGGACGACTTACTTCTTTTGGTATTTAAAGTACATAACATACCCTTTAACCAATCCTTTTTTATCTCCCTCGCTGGCAATAAGCAAATCACCGTTATCAAAAAAAGTAAGGCCTTCTGGTTTGAAATACAGATTAGCAGGCAACGGATAGATATTTTTCAGTTTTTTATTCCCGAACACGGCCAACATTCTGTTTATTGATGACAATATGTAAAATTCTTCTGTTATTGGATGAATAGCTATTGCCGAAGGATTAAAAGCCACCTCTTTTGCCGCCAAGCCGGGATATTTTTTTGCAAAAAACTCATTCACCTGTTTCACATCAACCTCAAGAAATTTCTCGGGTTCATCCCATGCTTGTTCTTTATACCGAAAGATATCCCTCTTCGATTCGTCGGTGCCCACATTACCCTCTTTACTGGCTAAATAAAGAAAACCATCTTTATTATAATAAAACAGGCCCTCAACATTAAGCGAGCTGACAGAGAGCATTTTTTGTTCCGGATGAATTCTTTTTATCTTATAATCAAAATCAAAAACATTACCATCACTGCGTAGCACATAAAGACGGCTATTATTAATTGCAATATCCTCAAAATCACCCACATCAGTAAAACGATACACATTTTTTATCTCCTCATTGCCTAAGTGGTATTCAATAACAGCGCCCAGTTCATCCTGCACACACATAAGTGTATTTTTGTCAACTGCCGCAATGCCTGAAATTTCATTCAGCAGATCAGGCATTTCATAGGTTTCATCAGGATGGAGAAAATTATAATCCGCACCGCGAAAAGCTGCAATCGCTTTCAGGTTACCTTCGGTCCATGATTCAGCGGCTGCAAAGGTTTTGGCTTTAAACCATTTTCCCTCTGATGTAAAATACACATTCTGTTCAAAGCCTTCTTTGATGATCTCCACTTTTAAAAACGAAGTATCAAAGGCAGTAACCAACGAAATTTCATCAAGTTTCCATCCCGGAAATTTCTTTTCCAGCTTACGTTGTATTTTATCAAAAGGAATGGTCGAATGTTCCGCCGCGGTTTCTTTATACAATAATTTCCCGTCACTAATTCCGGCTTCGTATCGCTGTCCATCGCACAGATACTCCACTTCTACCATATCTTCTTCTTCCACAATCTCCACTATATCGGCTTTAGGACAATCATTAAAAATTTCTTTGAGATAAGCTTTCCCGGAGGACTCTTTAGTGAGGTTTTCATCAATCTGGCTATTACAAGAATTTAGATACAGAATAAAAATTATGAACAAGAACTTCTTCATTTTATCTATGGGTTATAGTGTCGTAAAACATTATGAATAAGTATTATTGAATACCAACGATGAAATGTGAAGCCCTGATACACTTTATGCCACAAAAACATCAAATAGGCTATAATTCAACTTCTATACCAGCAACTCCTCCATTAGGGCTCGTAACACATTTCTCAAATACATCGGAAGTCTTTATCATTTAATCCAATTCAATCACCAGAAATTTAGAAATACTCCAAAATGTTTTTGGGGAATTTATCACCAGTTTATCAATGGTTTTTCCATTTTTTAGCATAGTATAACTGCCTTCGGGATGAGTAGATAGCAGTTTGGCTTTCTTAACATTCAAGCTGATTTCTGTTGTTTTCCTGATATCAATTTTGGTAAAATTTTCGGGATTAATCTTCTGAGAAATTTTATCGCCAACTATTACACCTTTGGATTTTAGTTCTTTTCTCACACCCACAACATAATAGGCTGTGTTAAGTTCTACGTCCTGCTGATCGATCAGTTGGGCTTTTTCTTCGTTCTGTCCGGTAAGATCTTCAATTTTGGTATTGAGCTCGGTCACGGTAAAATTCAGTTTTTCCAATTGTACTTTCAGGTCGGCAATTTCAGCATCTTTTTGAGTCATCTGCTGGTTGAGCAGTTCAATGGTTTTGTTCAGAGCATCCACTTTCATGTTTGAATTGCGAAGAGCACCTTCCAATTTCCTTATCAATTCTTTGTTTTTTTCCAGCAGAGTATTGATATTAGTAATATGCTCCATGATGCTTTCTTTTACATCCTGTTCTACCTCATTATTCCCTTTTTTCGATTCGGAAATTTTCATCTGACTGGCTTCTATGGTGTTAAGGTTGTCCTCAACATCATTGATAAAACTAAACATATCGTTGACATTTGAATCCTTTTCGGCCAGTTGTGCCTGCAATTCTTTTATCTGCTGGTCTTTCGGGTCTGTTTCGTCACCGGAGTTTTCTCCGCTATTGTTGCAACTCCATAATAATGGCAGTGCGCAAACACATATAATAAAATACTTTTTCATGGTTTTTCTTTTGTTAATGGGTTAACATACAAAGATAAACGGAAATGTTGGCCGATGATTGTATTTTCAATTTTTTTTATTCGTTCTCACTACGAAATAGCATATTAAACCATTGAATTTAAACTACTTGTGATAATTCTCCATTTAAAATTTCGGGCAAAAAAAAACCGCCTCCAAAGAAACGGTTTTTCTATAATTAATAACCTGCTTTTAGTTCAAAGTAAATCTTATAGGCATGTTAAACTGTACTCTCACGGGCTTTCCGGATTGTTTCCCGGCATTCCACGGTGGCATAAGTTTTACAACGCGAACAGCTTCTTCGTCGCAGCCGCCGCCGATACCTCTAAGAACTTTCACATCAGCAACTCTACCTTTTTCATCCACCACAAAGGTAACATATACTGTTCCCTGAATACCGCTTTCTTTGGCCATCTGAGGATACTTAATATTCTCAGTAAGGAATTTGATACGCGATTCATCGCCTCCAGGAAATGAAGGCATTTCTTCCACCACGGTAAAAATTGGTGTTTCTACTACTTCTTCAATAACTTTGTCTGAATTATCATCTTCAACAACTACTTCTTCTTCAATTATAACGTTAGACACTGTTTGGTTTAGGTCGTCCTGATTAATTTCAGTAGTCTCGGTGGTATCGGTAACAACAATAGGAGCAGTAAATTTAGCTTTTTGTTCCACTGATGCTTCGGGGGGTGGCGGAGGGGGTGGCGGGGCATTTTCGTCTTTAGGTTGATCCATCGCCTTCATATCCACAGATACTTCCTGTTCCTGATTAGCGGAATAGGTCTGTTTAAATATAACGAACGGAATGATCACCGCCAATAATAAAATTGCTGACGAAATAATTACCGAACGGGTCATAAATCTTTTATACGCTTTTCTGAGCCAATAGGCGCCATATTCTTTATTCCTGTTCTGAAAGACTATTTCGTCCAGATTACTAGCAGTATTGATATTAATAGTTTCTGCCATAATAATTAATTTTTAATTTACTTTTTAGGAGTCTTTTCAATCAGAGCCACTTCTTCGGGAGCAATATCCACAATAGCATAGTTGGCAATATTGCAGATAGCCATTTCATCAACTACGTTAACAATGCTCCTGTACTTGGTTTTTTCATCAGCTTTGATAAGAATAATAGGAGATTTTTTATCCGACTTTTTTATCCTTTTAATCCGGGCATTTAATGAATCTTCAACCAGTACAAGTTCTCCCTTTTTAACTTTTTCTTTCAGCTCATATATCTCAGTAAAAACTTTTTCATTCTTTTGTAACAGTATCTTTCTCAACCCGTCTTTACTAAAATCTGTTTCGGTAATCGATTCCGGGAATGTTTGTCCTTCGGGAACTGCTCCATGATGATACCAAAATACCCTGTCATCTTCTGACAACAAAATCGTATAGGTTCTATGAGCATCAACTTTTGGGCCTTCGGATTGCTCGGCATCGGTATCCTTTTCAGGCATGGTAATTTCCATAACCTTAGGCTTGCTGAAAGCTGTCGTCAACATAAAAAAAGTAATCAGCAGGCACATCAAGTCAACCATGGGGGTCATATCTATGTGAGCACCCATTCTTTTTGGGGCACGCCTACCACCTTTTTTCTTTCCGGAACCGGTATTTTCAATAATTTCAGCCATGTTTAAATAATTTAATTTTCTTTAAATAGTATGTCATATTATTTAAGGTCTTCCGGTTTTGCTTCTTCTTTCTGGAGGTTGGTAACAAGGTTAAATTTGTTTACACCACCAGCCTGCATAACATCCATCACTTTTTTAACGGTTTTGTAATTTGCATCGGCATCACCGTTGATAGCTACTTCCGCCATAGGGTTAAGTTCACGGGCATAAGCCACCCATATCCCTAATTCGGGATATTGATCACCAACCGTATCCATAGGAATTCCAACTTGCATTGCTTCTTTTTTGTTTGCATCTTCTTCATTCAGGAAAGTCTTTAGTGATTTCATAGGCATGCCAAATGACGAACCCTGGCCAAATTTCGTGATCTCTTTTTCTGTCAGTTTTAAATGATATAAATCATTAATTTCAGTAATGAGCTTTGTTCTTAAGTGAGCTGAAGTGTCACTCCCGTTGTCCATACTGAAAAAAACTTTATCGTCCTTGGAAACCAGCACCGATATAACATCTTTATCCGGGGTGGCTTTTTCTGAAACCGACGAAGGAGAATCAATAACTTTGGCTTCCTGCGGCCTGAATGAAGCGGTAAGCATAAAGAAGGTCAAAAGCAAGGAGAATAAATCAACCATTGGTGTCATATCGACATGTGGTTGCGCTCTCTTTAGTTTAATTTTTGCCATGAGTCAAAAAATTTTGCTTTTTATGTTCTTTAATGTACCAGATTATTTTGTTGTAGAAGCAAATGTTTGGATTAAGCTGAAACCTGATTCGTCAATTTTAAAGGTCAGGTTATCGATTTTACTGGAGAAGAAATTATAAAATACGATAGCAAGGCAAGAGCCTGTGATACCAAAAGCAGTATTGATAAGAGCTTCTGAAATACCAGTTGCCAGAGCCAGTGCGTCGGGAGAGCCGGCAGAAGCCAAAGCAGCAAAAGCACGGATCATACCGAGTACAGTTCCGATAAGACCGATGAGCACGCAGATGGAAGCCAGGGTTGACAAGATTACCAGGTTTTTGTTCAACATAGGTAATTCCAATGCAGTAGATTCTTCCATTTCTTTCTGAAGAGCAAGCACTTTCTGGTCTTTTTCAAGAATGGTGTCATCTTTAAGTTCTTTGTATTTTTTCAGACCGGCTTTCATAACATTAGCCACAGAACCTTTTTGTTTATCACAAGCTGCAACGGCTTCGTCGATTTGGTTAGCAGCCAATTTGGTTTGAATGTTTTTCACAAATTGGTTAATGCGGCCAGTGCCTCTTGCTCTTCTTAACATAACCCATCTTTCAATTGTAAAAATCAATACACATAATACGCAAGTGATTAAGATTGGCACAATAAATCCGCCTTTGTAAATCATACCGAGGAAGTTTCCTGGAAGCGGCGAACCTGCAGGGTTTCCTCCCTGGAAGTTTGAAGGGCTCCCCATGATGAACTTAAAGATAATTATGGCTACAATTAACGCCACCAGAATCGCACCGGAAGCAAATGCTGATTGTAAGGATTCTTTCAGTGACTGACCACCTTGAACATTTTTCTTACTTTTACTCATTGTTTTTAGATTTTTTGTTTGTAAAATTATTTATTTAACCTTTTGTTTTTTGTTTAGAGGGACAAAGATATATTTTTTTTTCAATTGTAAAAACCAAAAATTTTTTTTGATTAAACCAATTTTTCAGTAATCATACTAACAACTGCAAAATTATTAAAATATTTTTCGGGTACTTACTTCAATCAGTTTTCGGTGAACACTAGTAAGTAAACGGTACAAAAAAGGCCTTACGTTGTTTTTCGTAAGGCCTTTCATCATCAATCTTTAATTACTTCAGGGACATTTGGTGTCCTTGGTTTCTTTAAGCAAATCAATGGCTTTTTCATTTTCCGGTTTCAACATAATAATTTTCCCCCAATAAAACCTGGCTTTACAAATATCTTTAACTGGGCCAAGGAAATAAAATGAGGCAAGATAATCATAACAGGTAATCAAATCGTTGGTGTATTTTACCGAATCATTCTTTACTATCTCGATGTAGGATTCAAAATAAGGCTTTGCCTGCCATGTTACCCCTGTTGAATCGATATTGGCATTAACAAGTCCGCGGTAGTAATATGCTTTACCATTCATGAATTCGGCTTTGGTTTCTGTAACATACTTGTATGTTTCATCCGCTTTTGTCCAATTTTTCATATTGTAGTATACCAGCCCGAGTTTATAAAAGTCGGCGAGAGAAGCTGCCCCCCTGGTAATTTTTTTCTGGTAGGCTTCCGCGGATTTGTAAAATTGTTTCAACCGGCTATAGGAATTGGCTATTTCCGAATAAATATCATATTGCAGGCTG
Organism: Bacteroidales bacterium; assembly: GCA_035371225.1. GTDB lineage: Bacteria > Bacteroidota > Bacteroidia > Bacteroidales > CAIWKO01 > CAIWKO01. The sequence goes on from DAOOWO010000025.1 coordinate 9,192, forward strand.
TCCATAAGCAGGGCTTCTTCAAACTTCACAATTGCAAGAGAATCCTGCTTGCTTTTTGAAAGAATTTTTCCATAATACACATAATCGCTCACCAAAACCTTTTCAGGGTCGGCCCGGTTAAAAAATTTACTGATATAAGCGAGTGCATTATCATAATCTCCTGTTTCAAAATAGCAATAAGCAAAAGCTCGATTAAGGTCGTTACGGGTGGTATCGCTCTTTGAAATTTCGTTCAGTTGATTTATAGCTTCCTTATATTTTTGAGATTCTATTAGTACGTTTACATATTTTATTTTGGCTGTTACGTTGGTGGAAATTTCGAGGTATTTTTTAAAATTCTGCATGGAAAGTTCCAGTTGATTGGCCTTGGAATATAGCACGCCTAACTCAAGGTATGCTGGTGCAAAACTGGGATCAATTTCGATAGCTTCTTTGTAATAATTAATGGCTTCGGAGTAATTACGTGCCCGAATCCATAGGTTACCCAGTCGCAATTTGGCTGAAGGAGATTTTGGATTGAGTTCCTGAGCCATCTTGTATTGAGATATAGCATTAGAGCCGTCGTTGTTTTCGAGGTAGGCATCGCCCAGCAGCAGGTAAATTTCAGAATTTTTCCCATCCAGTTCCACTGCTTTTTGAAGCAATTCGAGTGCTTTGGCAACATTTTTTTTACGTTGAACAATAAGGTATGATTCGGCTATCTTAGCCAAGGTACGGGCTTGTTTATCGGGCAAAATTGTGCTAGTTTTGTTTGTTTTGCTCGGGAATTTTGCCTGTGCGTCAGCGAAGTACTTTTCGGCACCTGCTTCATCGTTTTTCATCAGGCATATCTTGCCCATACCAACATAGCCGGCTGTATTATTAGGATCCAATTCCAGGGCTTTCTGAAATAACTTCTGTGCAGCATTGATGGCTGCAGATTTTGGAGTATAAACCGTATCATTGTAATATTCTATCAGGTAATTTTCCCCGTAATAGAAATAAACGTCACCATTATTCGGCTGGGTTTTAATTAAGGCATCGAATGCTTCCTTAGCCGAATCAAACTGTTCACTGTTGGTATAAGCTCTGGCTTTTAAAATAGCGGGATCGGTAGGCTGCGCCATTACTGAAGCAGCAAAGATCATTACTAAAATAAAAACTGCTGAAGCGAATTTTTTTGTTCTTGTTTTCATTTGTTTTACCTCCATTTTCTTTAGTCTTTCTTTATTTGTACCAATCGAATTGGCATGGTTGCCGGAACAAGTCCTGATTTTAATATTATTCGTTGACCTTTTTCACCCGCCACAAAATGAACAAAACCTGTGCCAAGGCCATTAAAATACTCTCTGCTGATCATATACACCTCGCGAACAAAAGGATATGAGCCATCAGCAATATAGGCCTGATGTGGTTTCAGGAAAGGGCCGTCAAAATTTCCTTCATCAGAAATTGCGGCAATTTTCACCTTATCCAAAAATTTATGAGAGAGAGAATCCCTGGTATCGCTAATCCAATTGACGCTGATAATCCCAATGGCGCCGGGGTTTTTTTCCACATAATTAATTACCTCATCATTAGAATTAACGGCATAGCAATAGTCGGGAAACTGGGCGTTCAGTTTGAATTTTTCCTTAAAATAACGGGGATTCCCTGATTTATTATTATCAAACACCATTTTGATATCGCCGTTTTTGGAGGCAGGATTTATCTGAGACCATTTACTAATTTTGCCTTTAAAAATGTCTTCTACCTGCTCATAAGTTAATGTAGTGTCTTTATTTTCCTTGTGGATAATTAAAGCCAGGGCATCGTAAGCAATTTTTGTGGTTTTGGGGATAATCTGGATATTGTTGAGCTGTTGTTCTTCGGCGGCAGTAAGTTTGCGGTTTACCACTATCACGCGGGCTGAATCATTGAGCAGGTCGGTGATACAATCCACTTCGGTTTTGTATGCCGCATTAATTACCGCATATGTATAAATTGCTTCAAATGTCGATACCTGCGTATCCATAATCAGTGAGTAGGACTCATCCACGCTGATTTTAATGTTCCCGCTGGTAGGAGTTTCATCTATTTTGCCGGAAGAACCGCATCCGGCAAATAAAACAGCAATTATAATGATAATTGCCTTGCTGAACAGATTATTCTTCTTCATCTTTTTGATTGTTTTTAAGTTTGGGCAATAGACGCATGAACCTGATTATTCCATAAGCGATAAGAAATATGCCGAAAAAAAATTTTAGGCCGCCATATTCAGCAGGAATATTGAACCGTTGATTGAAATTAGGAAAAAACATCACAAAAAACCCTAAACCTATATAAACCAAGACCATGAACAAACCAAAAATGGTCCAGATTCCGAAATGATATTTAGAACTCAAGGTGTCTTTTGTGCTTGAAAATAATCTGTTATTAACACAGAAACTTATAAAATTTGCGGAGAGAATGGGATTCGAACCCATGAACCGCTTTTGACGATTACACACTTTCCAGGCGTGCGCCTTCGACCACTCGGCCATCTCTCCAACGGGTGCAAATATATTATTTTTTTCTATTCCGCAATTAAAAATTTTCATTTTATTTTTTTCTATTCTTTAATTATTTGTATACCATTTTCTAACTCTTACCTTATTTTTATAGTTGATCATATGCATTTTTCCGTAAATTTACCCACCATCACATATCCCAGTGACCCAAAAAAGATTAAGGTGATTTTTTAAAAGTCTTTGGTATATTTTTTTAAGTTTGCGGAAAATTTGAAAAAAAATCAGATTAATTACTTTTCATTCAAAAATTTTTACTATTTTTACAAAATCTAAATAAAAATTATTCGCAATGAATAAAGAACAAATAATCAACGCATTAAGCAAAGTAATGGATCCTGATTTGCACAAAGACCTGGTGAGTTTAGGCATGATTGAAGACATTCAGATCAACGGACATGAAGTCAGATTCAAATTAATACTTACGACACCGGCATGTCCTTTAAAAGAAAAGCTGAAGAATGACTGTATTCAGGCGATAAAGGAAAATGTGAGCCCTGATTTGAAGGTGGAAGTGGAACTGGGCGCCAGGGTCAGGAGCGGTCAACAACAAAAGGAAGAGATACTTCCCGGGGTGAAAAATGTGATTCTTATTGCCTCAGGCAAAGGCGGAGTAGGCAAATCCACGGTTGCAGCCAACCTGGCAATCTCACTGGCAAACTCAGGCGCCAGGGTAGGATTGGTAGATGCCGATATTTACGGACCCTCTGTGCCTCTGATGTTCGGGCTGATGAACGAGCAACCCCAGGCTTTTGAAAAAGACGGTAAAACCAGGATAATACCTTTTGAACGTTATGGAATTAAACTTATTTCCATTGGCTTTTTTGTAGATCCCGAGAAGGCATTAATCTGGCGTGGACCGATGGCATCAAATGCACTAAAACAATTATTTACAGATGTTGAATGGGGTTCCCTCGACTACCTGATTGTGGATACGCCTCCCGGCACGGGCGACATCCATCTTACACTTGTGCAGACATTATCGGTTGATGGGGTTGCCATTGTTACCACACCTCAGGAAGTAGCCCTTGCTGATGCCAGAAAGGCCATAAATATGTTCAGGCAGGAAAGCATAAAAGTACCGGTGCTCGGACTTATCGAGAATATGGCGTATTTTACCCCTGCCGAATTGCCAGATAACAAGTATTATATTTTTGGTAAAGATGGCGGCAAGAGACTGGCCGAAGAAATGCAGACACAACTGCTGGCCCGTATACCTCTCGTACAAAGCATCTGTGATTCGGGCGACAAAGGTGAACCGGTGGCCCTGAAAAACAATAATCCGGAAGCACATGCATTCAAAGAACTTGCGGGAGAACTCAGCAGGCAGATATCTATCGGGAACGAATTCAGAAAAAATGCCGATGCCGATAAAAACTCCGGTATCTGCGGCTGTTCTTAATAATAATTATAAAAACAAATTAAATAATAAATAATATGGCAACAAAAGAAGAATTAATTCAGAAAGTACAAAATGTTATTGATCAGATCAGGCCTTACCTCGAAGCCGACGGAGGCAGTATCAGCTTTGTGAAACTTACCGACGACAACATCGTTCATGTTGAGCTTCACGGCGCCTGCCGCAGTTGCCCCATGAGCCTGATGACCCTGAAAAACGGCGTGGAAGCTGCTATTGTAAAGGCCATTCCTGAAATAAAATCAGTTGAAGCTGTTAATGTTTGATTATAGAACTAAATAGAACTAACAGGTTTACAAATATAATAACATATAAATCTTTGGATTTGAAACCTGTTAGTTCAAATGAAACCTGTTAGTTCAATTAAAACCTGTTAGTTCAATCGTATAAATGGTTTCGTCCGGAATAAACAAGATCGGAATTATCGGTGCGGGCAGGATGGGTACCGATATTTTTAATTTTCTCACAGCCTTCGACTATGAGCTGGTATTGAT
>DAOOWO010000026.1:0-13443 GCA_035371225.1 Bacteroidales bacterium
TTTTATCAAAGAATGCGGCGAAGTGATGAAAATCCAGGAGCAGACACTCATCAACGAGCTTAACAAACTGCTCAGGCGGAAGATCAAGAAAGATGTTTCGCAGACAGGGGAAATAACCGAAGATGACAACGCGTTTCCCGAACCTTTGAGTTATGAGGCCGAAAAACAAATTATCGAAGAGCCTTTTGATTTAAAGTCGTTTGAAAAATACCTGCTGTGGATATTATTAAACTTTGGCACCATAGAACTGCTGATAGAAAAAGAAATACCCGAAAGCCCGGAGCACACCGAAACAGCGCCCGTGAGCGCCGCCTCTTACATTGCCGACATACTTTCGGTGGATGATTTTAAATTCAGCACGGCCAACCACCAGCAAATTTATGACGAATACCAGGAGTACCTTGCAAAAACGCCGGAAGATGCCAGCATACAATTTTTCATCCAGCACGTTTCAGAAAATATTTCAAAAACGGTTATAGAGATATTGAGCCAAAAGTATGAGCTAAGCAAGTACTGGCGCGAGAAATATAAAATCTCAACTCCCAGGCATGAAGACAACGACCGGACTATCCTCATCAACGACATTTCGAACACCATAAACACTATCAATCTGAAGATTATCGGCCGGGAAATGATGGAGATACACGAGCAAATCAAAGTGCTGCAACGGGAAGACCCCAACAGCGAAGAAATTATGCTGCTGCTGGCAAAATTCAGCAAGAAACAACATATTATGGCGAAAATAAGTTCGCGATTAGGTATCGTAATCAATAAATTATTCTAAATAAAAACAAGTACTATCCAGAGAAAGTTCAGACTATGTGCGGCATTACAGGTTTTTATTCGGCGGATAACATTTTTTCATACGACCATCTGACGGCCATGACAGACGCCCTGGCACATCGTGGGCCCGACGCTTCCGGTTATTTTTTTGAAGAAAATGCAGGATTGGGACACCGGCGTCTGAGCATCATCGACCTTTCGGAGGCGGCCAACCTGCCGATGTTTTCGCAGGACAAGAACTTTGTGATAGTGTTCAATGGGGAGATATACAACTTTCAGGAAATAAAAAAAGAACTGCTGGCCGAAAAAGCCATAGAATTCAAAACTGTTTCGGACACCGAGGTGGTGCTGGAGGCTTTCATACGCTGGGGAGTGGATTTTGTGCAGAAACTCAACGGCATGTTTGCCATTGCCATTTATGATAAATCCCGGAAGGCCTTATACCTTTTCCGCGACAGAATTGGGATAAAACCCATCTATTATTTTTGGGACGGTAAAAACTTTGCTTTTGCCTCGGAGCTGAAAGGGTTGACAAAAGTTGATGTCATCAGAAAAAATCTGATTTTAAATTACACAGCAGTAAATGAATTCCTGCATCTGGGCTATATTCCCGAACCGCATTCCATCTATGATAAAATTTATAAATTTCCTGCCGGCAGCTATGCCGTGCTAAACAATACCCATCTGAAATTTACCAATTACTGGGATATAACATCAAAAATCAGGAAAAACAGCGACATCAGCGAAGAAGAAGCCAGAATAAGATTAAAGGAGCTGCTGATAAGTTCGGTAAAATACCGCATGATCTGCGATGTGCCTTTTGGCACTTTTTTGAGTGGTGGTGTTGACTCCAGCCTGATAACAGCCATTGCACAAAGCCTGAGCCACGAACCCATAAATACCTTTAGCATCGGGTTTAAAGAATCGAAATACAACGAAAGCGCCTATGCAAAAGCCGTTTCAGAATTTTTGGGCACCCGGCATCACGAGTTTGTGGTTACCGAACAAGACGCCATGGCGCTGATACCGGAACTTACGGATATCTACGACGAGCCTTATGCCGATTCGTCGGCCATACCCACCATGATAGTTTCGGCGCTGGCCCGCAAACATGTTACCATGACCTTATCAGGGGATGGCGGTGACGAACTTTTTTTGGGCTACGGCGCCTACAAATGGGCCAACAGGCTGAACAACCCGCTGCTGAAAGTCTTTCACAAGCCTATTCATTCCTGTTTCTCAAAACTCGGGAACCGTTATCAAAGAGTTGGCTACCTTTTTGACTATACAGATTTCAACAAGATAAAAAGTCATATTTTCTCGCAGGAAAACTTACTTTTTGCCACTCAGGAAGTATCCGCGTTATTACATCCTGATTTACGGCGGGAGATAGAACTAAAAGATGATTTCGGCCGCCTGCCCCTGACGCCAGCGGAGGCGCAGTCGCTTTTTGACCTGCATTATTACCTGAAAGACGACCTGCTGGTAAAGGTTGACCGTGCCTCGATGAAATATTCGCTGGAAACCCGTGTGCCTATTCTGGACTACCGTATTGTTGAATTTGCCAACAATCTTCACGAACACCTGAAACTAAAAGGGAACATCCAAAAATACCTTTTGAAAGAAGTTTTGTACGAATATATCCCTGCCCATTTTTTCAACCGGCCAAAATGGGGCTTTGCCCTACCCTTAAGGAAATGGCTTAAAACCGACCTCAAATACCTTATTGATGAAAACCTTTCGGAAGAAAATATTCGCCGGTATAATTTAATGGATTATAAACAGGTGGAACACCTCAAACATTGTTTTTTTGAAAAAGACCAGGATTATTTAAACACACGGCTTTGGCAACTTATAGTGTTGCATAGTTTTCTCGGCAAAAAGTAAATTTTCAGGGAGGATTTAGTTTTTTAATCGAATTGAATTAAAAAAAATAAGTAAACACGATGATCTTTTCGGGCCTTCTGGTAGTGCTTGGTTTTGTGTGCCTGATATTTGGCGCCCACTGGCTTGTTGACGGTGCTGTGGCCTTAGCAAAAAAATACAAGGTATCTGATTTGGCCATTGGGCTTACCATTGTTGCCTTTGGCACTTCAGCTCCCGAGATGATAGTGAATATTATTGGTTCGATAAACGGGTATTCAGATATTGTGTTGGGCAATATAATCGGCAGCAACAATTTCAACTTATTTATTATACTTGGCTTGTCGGGAATGATACTGCCAATCAGTGTCCGTTCGTCCACCACATGGAAAGAGATTCCCATATCATTGCTTGCAGCAATACTATTGTTGTTTTTATTAAACGATTTTAATTTTTCGGGGACAAGTTTTTTGGGAAGGGTTGACGGGATTATTTTATTAGTATGCTTTCTTCTTTTTCTGTACAATGTGTTTCTGCAGATGAAAACCGATACTATGGCTCCGGCAGCCGTGATGCCAAAATCGGGTATTAAAATCTGGGGGTTGATACTTGTTGGGTTGGCGGGCTTGATAGCGGGCGGGCAACTGGTAGTAATCAACAGTGTGAAAATTGCCCATCTGCTGGGTGTCAGCGAAAAAATCATAGGGCTGACCATTGTCGCGGCGGGCACTTCATTGCCCGAACTGGTAACTTCGGTGGTGGCCGCCATAAAAAAGAACAGCGATATAGCAATCGGGAACGTGATCGGATCGAATGTATTTAACCTTCTTTTCATCCTGGCGGCGAGCAGTCTTATAAGGCCCATAGCCTTTAACCCCAGGTTTAATGTTGACCTGGCAATTTTCATCGGAGGCACCATATTTCTTTTCATATCAATGCTTACAGGAGAAAGAAAAAAATTAGACCGTTGGGAGGCAGGGCTGCTCTTTGGGTTTTACACTACTTATACGGTTTATCTGGTAATGCAGGAAGTATAAAATTAAGTGCGAATTGTAAATTTCGCATAACGAAGTTAATTGGGATAAATATTTTATTGACTTTGTGTATATTTTGTTATTTCTGATACTCAGATGTATTTTTATTAACAGTTTTGTTGTTTTTTTGAAAAATTTGGTTTAAATTTGATATGCCAAATACAAAAGAAAAATTTTTGATACAGATTTTCTGAATTAATATGCCTGGCAATGAATTATTAAAATAATTAACAGTAAAATGCGTAATGTTTTCACGTAATTCTTTGGTTTGGCGCGGACTGCCTGTTTTGTTTTATATATTTCTATCTCTGGTTTCATGTACACATGAAATACCTGATAAAGAGAAAAAAATCCTGAAATATTTTGAACTGTCAGGTAAATATGCACAATATGATCAGGATAAGTCAATTGTTTATTTTGACAGTATTGAAAAAATGCTGGAAAATGATTCTGAGCTGGAAAAAAAATACAGAGATCGTTTGAATGTAAACAAGGGCATTGCCTATTCTTTTCAGTGCGACAGCATTGCCGAAGTATATTTAAAAAAAGTAAAAAAGGATTCAAAATATTATCCGGCTGCTCTGACATGTTTGGTATACATTTATCAGGGTGATGCGAAATATGCAGATGCCCTGGAATTATTTTACAAAATTGATTCCATTGACAGTGATGAACTGTCATTCAACTATCACCGGCACTATGCAAAAGGGACTTATTTATATTATTATGAAAAGGATTATGCATCCGGAATAAAAGAGTACAAAAAATCCATTAAATTTGCCCGGAACTACACCGACTCTTCAGCAGCTCTATATGCGGTGGGAGAGCTTTTCCGTTCGAAGGCATGCGACTCGCGGTTTGCCGATAGCTGTATGATGTACCGGGACAGTGCAAAAGTGTATTTTTGGGAAGCCCTGAAATTCAGTAAGGATGATATCTATTCAAAAGCGAATTCGTATGAGGGTTTAGCCGATTTGTTAATGGGAGACCGTTCTGAATTTTCGAATTTTCGGGATACTATTTACAATTTATATTACAACAGCGGCAAGCTATTTAAACAATCCGGCAGCGTTTTTCAGGTGGCGGGTATTTATATAAGGCTTGCGGATTTTTATCTGGCTGACAATAAAAAAGAAATTGCAAGACAATACGCAGACAGCGCCTGGGACTATGCATCCGATGTCAATGCCAAGGAGTTGATGCTGGAAGCTTCCGATCGGCTGTATAAAACTTCAGAGACGGATTCATTAAAAAATGTATATTTAAACGAGTATGTTGCTTTGTACAAAGAAATAGTGGATCAGAATAATAAGAAAGTCAGTGTCATTCAAAAACATTACTATGATAAAGACCTGATGCGGGAGAAAAGCCGACGGATCCGGTATACAATTTTTGTAATCATTCTGGCAATTATTCTTGGTGTCATCCTGTTGCTGTTGATCAGAAACGGCAGGCAGAAAAAACAAATTGAGAAATTTTCGATAGCTGCAAAAGAAACCAAATGCGCCGTGACGATTATGGATTCGAAGGGGAATTTTGAATGGGCCAATAAGGGCTTTGAAAAAATGTATGGGTATACTCTTGATGAATTCATTAAGCTACGGGGAAGCAGAAATCTGATTGAAGTTTCCTCTGATACTGCAATTGCTGAAAAAGTAAGAGAGTGCATTTTGAAGAACTCCTCGGTTGAATATGAATCTGAAATTGTTACCGCCGACGGGAAAGCTAAAATTCTAAAAACCACACTTACCCCGGCGGTTACAAAAAAAGGTATCCGGCTGGTGGCTATTGATACCGATATTACAGAGCTAAAACAAGTTCAATCTCAGTTGTTTGAGAATAAAAAACTGGAACAACTAGGCTATGTGGTTCGCGGCATATCGCATGAGATCAGCACACCGATTGCCAATTGTGTTACTGATATTGAATTGATAAAACTGGAAATAAAAGAGTTCCTGGAGAAAAATGATGATTCTGCAACTAATGAATTTTTTTCCAAACTGGAAACACCCATGTTCAGGATAATGAAAAACCTTGAATCCATGGGAGAATTATTGAACAGTTATCATAACATTGCAAGGGATGATCTGAAAGGGGAAAAACGCTTTTTCAATATGGTGGATAAGATCAATGATCTGCTTTTAAGCTTAAAACCCAGGATTGACAATAAAAACATTGTAATTGCAACCAGCTTTTCAGGAGATCCCGAATTAATGGGTTATCCCGGCGCTATAACACAAATTATGATGAATCTTATCCTGAACAGCCTGAAGCACGGTTTTACAAATAAAAGTACGGGGGAAATAAGGATCAAAATCCATGTTGATAATTCGTCGGTTACTATTGATTACAGCGATAATGGTAACGGTATTTCCAGGGAAAACCTGCCGTATATCTTTGACATGTTTTTTACCACCCAGCCCAGCGAATCTTCCGGCCTGGGGCTTAGTATCGTGAAAAGAATCATCGAAAATATGAATGGAACTATTACGTGTAAAAGCGAAATCAATGAAGGGGTTATGTTTAAAATTGTGTTGCCTGTGGATTAATTGATATTGTTATGGTACATAAAGTATTAATGATCGAAGATAAAACAGACTTTATAAATTCTACACGAGAATTATTGTCTCATTTTTGTCACCGGGGCGACACGGTAACTCTTTTGAGCGGTACCAGCGAAAATGCCGCGAAACAGTTGCTTGATGAACATCCCGATCTTGTCATCGCAATAATTGATCTGTCTCTTGAACACAATGACTCGGGTATAAAAATTATCGATTACATCCGGAAAAACAAAAAAAATTCCGATCTAAGAATCATTGTGTTGACCGGCGGGCAAGCCGGAGATGAGTTTTCGGAGCGGAAATTAATAGAAGACAAAACTATTAACGACTATATATTAAAGACCACAAGCGGTTACAAAGACAGGCTTTTTACGTCCATATCGACACAAATAGATAATTATTTGCTTATAAAAGGAAAAAATCACGAATTAAAAAGTATAAAGAAAGACCTTGAGGAAACCAGGAATCACCTTGAAAGTTATCATAAAAAGCTCCGGGATGAGATTTTATATAAAATGAGATACAGCAAATCGATAAAGGAACTGATAAAAAAAGTAGAAAATGCCTCCTTGTACGACGTTACTGTTTTGCTGCAGGGTGAAACCGGTGTTGGTAAAGACCTGATAGCAAATTATCTTCATAAATACAGCAACAGGTCGGGGAAACCCTTTTTAAGAGTTCCGTGCAGTTGTATTTCTGAATTGACAGCAGAAAGTGAACTTTTCGGCCATAAAAAAGGTTCCTTTACCGATGCCAAAGAAGATAAGATAGGCTACTTTGAATATTTGAACGGGGGCACTTTGTTTTTGGATGAGATTCAAACCTTAAAGCCCGAAATACAGGCAAAGCTTTTAATCGTGATGGAACAAAAAGTGGTTATCAGAAAAGGTTCTAATAATGAAATTCCTGTTAATACACGGTTGATAATGGCAGGGAGCGAGAAAATAAACGACCTGGTTCAGTCGGCAGGATTCCTGAATGCCTTTAAAGGCCGTATTGATGAAATCATATGGATCCCTCCATTAAGGGAGCGGAAAGAGGATATTCCCCATCTGGCAACCCGTATCGTTAATGAAGCCAATATTGAATACAACAAGAACACGGCTATTTCGATGAAAGCGATTGAAAAACTGATGTGTTACGACTGGCCTCTTAATGTACGTCAATTAATCAAAACCATTAAAAGTGCGGTAAGAAATTCTGAAACCGGCACCATATTGCCCGACGATTTGTTTTTTGAAGAATCCGAAGCGCTTACTTTTCCGAATAATGATGATTATTCCCTCAGGTCGGCAGAGAACCTGTGTTGCAAAAACGCCATCCTACGGGCACTGGAAAAGGCTAAATACAATAATGAGGATGCCATAAAACTCCTTGATATTAACAGGATGACCTATTACAAATACAAACGAATTCTTGGAATTTAATAACTGTTTGTATCAATTATTAATACCACAATTGTATTATTTTTTAATACTCCGACCTTACGGCTTTTAGTTTTATTTTCCCTGAAGTAATTTATCATTTCGCAGATAACCAGTATTTTAACCTGAATTTATCGCAGTCTTTTTATAGCTGATTTTTTTCGGAATGCCATTTGTTTTACTGTTTGTAAAATCAAATAAAATTAAAAAACAACCATTAAAACTTACATGCCATGAAAACAAAAAATGCAATTCTGAAATCAATTTTCGCATTTACGATTTTGATGTGGGTTGTTTCGGCAAGTTTCGCCCAACCCATGCTCGCTGGAAAAAATCAGGTATTAAAACCCATGAGCAAAAATATGGTAACTTGTCCTGATTCAGCTTGTTGTGCCTCATCCGGCCAAGGTAAAGTAGTGACAAATTTGGATTTTGCCTTAAGAACTAAGGTTACGTATCCTGAATTTGCCGAAGAAAACCAGCTTTCGGGTTTTGTTGTGTTATCCTTCAGGATTAACGATTGTGGAAAAATAGACATTGTTGAACTCAACTCCAGTTCCGTTGATTTTCAGATCTATGTTGAAGAAAAACTGAAAGAAATTCTGGTTAAAGACCCTTGTCTCTATAAAGGGAAGACCTATTATTACCGGTTTGACTTTATGCCATTTGTTGGATAAAAGTATTACAGGGACTTGAAAAACCACTTATTTGAGCCACTCCCCCAACCCGCCGAATGCGGGTTTTCTTATTCCCGGCACGTGCGCGCTCCGGGAGTTTTTATTACGTGTGATTGATAAAAACTTTTTTCGTCGGGTTACGACGCTCGGGTCAGAGTCAGACAGGTTTCAATGGCATATTGGGTTATTGCCTATTTTGGGTTAAGTGGTTAATAATATCGCGAATGGCTAATGCAATTTCATAAACTCTCTGGTAATTGACAATTTCAAGATTATCTTTAGGAGTATGGGTAATGTCTTGATTATCTACATTTTCAATAAACCAATCCGAACTAACAGCTATTGCCGGACAACCGTATTGCAAAAAGATGCTGTGGTCGCCCTGATACCAGGGGAGTCCTTCTTTTAATGCCGGATTGATGCTGATTATCCCCTGCACGATGCTTTTGATATCATCAGGCAATTCAAATAATGAAAAAGATGATATTCCCTGCTTGTATCCTGCACCATCAATGTTGATGTTTAACAAAATATCAGAAAAATCATTTGCATTTTGTTCGATATATTTCATCTGTCCCGGTACGGCATAATAGTCCTCACCATTGAAAGCCACCAATTCAATAGCGAATTTTCCTATATAGTCCTTCAATAATTCGGCAAGCAGCAGCAAAACGCATACTCCTGTGGCATTATCAATTGCACCGGGTGTGCCTTTTTTGGCATCGATATGGGCTGTAACAACGATACGTTTTTTTTCGCTGCCAGCTTTTCTGCCCACAATATTATAGGCTATTTCGGGGATTCGTTCCGCTTTGGATTCAAGAAAAACCGTCATTCCCCGATTATTAATCAACTTCTCTCCTTCAGTATCCTTCATAAAAACCGATGGGATATCAAAATCTCCGTCTTCAAACATAGGAAAAGGATAAACGCCGCCGGCCAGAGTGGCATTGCGGCCGGTAGCACAAATGATTGCCTTCACGTTACTTTTTTCCAATAATGACACCAAGTGCTGATGTTCTTCGGGATTATAAAAAACAAAATTTTTGGGCATAATTTGTTCTTTGGCTATTTCGCCATAGAGCAAAAGAATTTTGTCCGCTATTTTTTCATTTTCAAGTTCGCTGATGGTGCTTACCGCTACCATCTCTCCCTGAACGGAACATCCCAAAGAGTAAGGGCCAGAAAATACTTCATAGCTGGTTTGTCCGCATTGCAGCCTAGCCCAATTGGTTTTCCAATCCATAACATTAAGTAAAGTTTCCTGGGGGTTCCAATTGGTTTTTAAAAGTTCTTTTTTGAAATACTCCGTTGCACGGCGGTTTCCTTCGCTTCCCACACTGCGGTCAGCAATATCTTTACATAAAGTATTCAAATGCTTTTTTGTTATCGAAAGTAAATTTTCATTATCCATGTTTGGGTGTTATTTGGCGAATAGTTGTTTTGATTGGAGATGGGTGTTTCGTGTACTTTTCCAACACCCTTTTGTGTGGTAAAAATACAAAATTTTTATTTTTGCTGAATGCAGTTTTTTGCAAGAATGGTGTTTGGAGCTCAGTTGTAAACTTCGCACAACTGGGAACTATATCCCTGCCCATCATTGAGCTTCAACTATTTTATTATTTATAATGCAGAGTATTTTTTATCCTTTTTTTATAATCACTTTCCACTGATAGTCTATTGTTGGCATTTCCATGAGAAGGTATGAACCAGGTACAATTTGTCGCTAATAGTTTTCCCCAACTTTTAATCATTTGTTCAGCATTCTCTGCAAATGGCGGAAATACTGACCATTTGAAAACGCCAAACATACTATCCCCCACAATTGCAATTTCGTCATCAACAATTAAGCTCATCGAACCGATTGTATGCCCGGGAGTATGCATTAAATATGCATTAAATCCAAAGGCCTTCAGGTCAAGACAGGAATCAACCATCAAATTACATTTACATGGTTTATATTTAAATCTTGAGAATAATCGCTTGCCGAATAAATTCATAATTGGCCGGGTAAATATCGTTGTTCCGCCAGGCAGAATATTGTCTCCATTCGACAAACAAGGGGCTTCTTCTTTTTGAATAATAACAAAAGCGTCAAATTTTTTTTGGATTTGGTTAGCATTTCCAGCATGGTCGAAGTGAGCATGCGTTAAAATCAAATAATCTATACTATGTATGCCCAATTTATCAAGTTTCTTTACTAATTTTTTCCACAAGCGGGAAACAGAAGAATCGATTAAAACATTTTTCTGTCCATTAGTTAATAAAAAAACATTACTTCTCCCGGATAAAATCCGGATTATTTCATAACCACTTTTAGTTTTCCAGCTTTTCATAATGTTGTTGACCAAAACTTTTTTAATCTTCCCCACCGGCCAAATCCAGGCACAGTGAGCAAATCCCCAAATTATAAAATCCGAAAATCGTCCCAATCCGGGGCTACATTGAACTTTTGGCGGTAGTTGATCAAATCGGCCCTGGACAACACTATGGTTTTTACTTCATCGGTATTGTCGCCCAACTCACACAATATCTCGCCCCGGGGGCTTATGAATAACGAATTGCCAGAATGACGAGTGCCCCGGCCATCACGTCCGGTGCGGTTTACGCCCACCACATAAGCAAGGTTTTCGATGGCGCGGGCCTGCAACAAGGCCTTCCAGTGCTGTTTACGGGCTTCCGGCCAATTGGCCACATATATCAGCACATCGTATTGATAGTTTTCGTTCAGTAAGGTATTTTTTGACCATACCGGAAACCTCAGGTCATAACACACCAAAGGACAAATATGCCAGCCCCGATGTTCCACGACAATTTTCCGGCTACCCGCCTTGAAAAAATTATGTTCTTCACCAAAACGGAACAAATGCCTTTTGTCGTAAGTTTCAAAAGTATGATCAGGGTTCATCCACACCAGGCGGTTGTAAAAAACTTCATTTTCTTTAAAGATAATGCTGCCGGTAACCACCGAGTTAAGCGCCGCGGCTTTTTCTTTCATCCACGAAACAACAGGGCCATCCATGCCGGTGCAAAAGTTCCGGACATCCATGGTAAAAGCTGTAGCGAACATTTCGGGCAGCACCACCACATCCTGGCTATTCTTCAGGTCTTTGAGTTTTTCATCAAAATTATGGAGGTTTTTCAGGGGTTGTTCCCAGGCCAGATTGCTTTGGATAACAGTGAGGGTTAAATCTTGCATACTATTTCGATAATTAGTGTGGTGGGTGCATCATAGCCGGCGACAACACAAAAGTACAACAAGCATCCATACCCCGGCGGCAGGTAATCTCATTGTTCTCATTTTCCGGACGTACTGCATAGTAAGTTTTTACTTCATCATCCCCATGGCAGGCCTGTGTATTATCCGCGGTACTAATTAGGAGCAGTTTTAGATTGTATTTGTGTTTCACAAAAGGCATTGCCCGCCAAAAAAGCTAATACAAATATATGTTTTTTCGGCTGTTCAATAAAAAACACATATTTATTTTTGATTATCAGCTATTGATTATTATTTTTACTGAAATTTTTAAAAATAATTTTATGGTAAACTCACAGATCAGGTTAAAAACCATCGACAAAGTAAACTTTAAAAATAAAAAAGTACTGATACGCGTAGATTTCAATGTACCTCTGGATCAGAACCGGCAGATCACCGATGACACACGTATCAGAGAGTCGTTGCCTACCATACAGAAAGTGTTGAATGACGGAGGAACGGTAATCCTGATGTCGCATCTTGGACGTCCCAAGGGAGGTTTTGAACAGGATTATTCTTTGACGCCTGTTGTCCCTCGTTTGTCGCACCTGCTGAACCGTAATATTATTTTTACGCGCGACCTGTTTGGCCCGAAAACTTTTGAGGTGTGCGGGGCGCTGAAACCCGGTGATGTGGTGTTGTTGGAAAACCTGAGATTTTATCCTGAAGAAGAAAAAGGCGATAAAAAATTTGCCAAAGAGCTGGCCTCCCTGGGGGACATATACATCAATGATGCCTTTGCCACAGCACACCGCAAACACGCTTCCACGGCCACTATAGCGGAATTTTTTCCCAACAACAAATATTTTGGGTTATTGCTTGCCAACGAGTTGAAAAACCTGAATTTTATCCTTAACGAAGCCAAATCGCCTTTTACAGCTATTATTGGAGGCGCAAAAGTGTCTTCCAAAATTTCTATCATAAAAAATCTGATCAACAAGGTTGACAACCTCATCATTGGCGGTGGTATGGCTTTTACTTTTATCAAAGCTTTTGGCGGTGAGGTTGGCGGATCGCTGGTTGAAGACGAAAAAATTCCCGAAGTAAAGGAAATGGTTCAGGAAATGATGCTGCGGGGTGTCAACCTATATATACCTACTGATGCCGTGATTGCCGATGGTTTTTATGATGAAGCCAACTTTAAGGAAAGCCAGGCCGATGCCATCCCAAAAAACTGGATGGGGCTGGATATTGGGAGAAAAACCTGCCGTCGGTTTGCCGATATCGTCAATGCCTCTGAAACCATTATCTGGAATGGCCCTATGGGCGTTTTTGAGCTTCCGCATTTCAAACAGGGCACCAAATCTATCGCCATTGCGGTGGCCAGTGCCACTATCCGGGGTTCTTTCTCGCTTATTGGCGGCGGTGACTCGGTAGCGGCCATTAACCAATACAACCTGGCCGACCAGATCAGTTATGTTTCGACCGGTGGCGGTGCTATGCTAGAATTTATTGAAGGGAAAGAGTTACCAGGCGTTAAGGCGATAATGGAAGATTAACAGGCCTAGTCCTGCTGGTTTTCTTTCTGCGGAATACTATCTTTTTGTGCCCGCCATTTTTCAATTTCTGAATTGATTCGCGGGATAGCCAGTGGAGCTATACCACATACGGGTTTATACATAAATGACTTTTCTTTGGCCTGGTGTGTTATCAGGGCTTCGCGTGGGTCGTACCTGTTGATAATAAAGAAAATCACACTCAGCAACAGCGCAATTTTTAAAACAGAAAAGACTACTCCGAGGGTTTTATTCACCAAACTCAGGGCTGTCATATCAATCATTGATTCAATCGCTTTGGCAATCATGCGGACAAGTACAATAACGGCAATAAAAATCAAGGTGA
>DAOOWO010000027.1:0-13341 GCA_035371225.1 Bacteroidales bacterium
CTGCACGTTGGGGGGAATTTTCCAGGTTACTATCTGCTGATTATTAGGCATTTCGGTAACAGGTAGAGGATTCGCCGGAGCATTGTGTACCGAAATAAAAGAATTGGGAATATAAAATATACCTTCCGGAAAAGTAAGTGAAACTGAATCGGTGGTGCCGGTACTCAACAACCCGTTATTTTTTATTTTTATCCTTAGATGGGTGCTGTTTATGGCACAAGGCGACACATACGAAGTATTCACATGAATATCCGTAAGATAAGGCTCTGTAGCTCCGGTGATAGCCAGTTGTGAGGATATAGAAATTTCCTGTCCTGTATAATTACCGCAGTGGCTTTGTCCATGAAAGTTAAATCCGATGACACTTCCCGATGTATAGAAGCAGTCAGTGATAACCCTAAAAGAAATTTTAATAGAATTCAGAGCAGTATCTAATATGCCGGCTAATCCATCTGCCCCAATCTGAGCATTGAGAGATGATATATCCCATTGCCATTGTGTACCGGACAGCCATGTAGGATCAGGAATAGTAACATAGGGAGCAGACACGGGGTAACTCAATCTGCACGATCCGGGTATTATTGACACACCTGCCGGCAACACCACCCTGAGCTTCAAATTATAAGCCGTACCCAATTGAACATTGGTGCCTTCCACTACATAACCGGTGGTGTCGCAAAGGTCAATTGTCGAAAGCGGACTGGTAATAGTTGCAATCAGATTAGGCACCTGGGGCTCCAGCGAAAGCTGTATCTGATCGGGAGTACAAGGATAGGACGCTATGGTAACGGGATAGCCAGCATTACAGTTCCATCCTGCATAAAGCATCATGGTGCTTGGAAAACATGAGGTATAAGTGGCTTTTATCCTGAAATGCCTGACTGCGTTAGCCGCTAAAACTCCTATCTGATAGATATCCCCTACCGGTACTACCGGCACATTATAATCCAGATCCCAAACTTCAAGAATAGTTACACCGGTTGTTTCATCACCCGAGAACCATGTATTTAAAGCATTAATATTGGTGGTATTTGACAGGGATATTTCCCAATTCACCTCATCATTATAAGCTAATACTGTAGGCAGTATCGACTGAACAAATATATCAGGGCCCTGGTAGGTAATAACATCGTGGGTAGTAACATTAGAGTTGTTTGGAGTACTGCTTCCCGCCAGGTAGCCTGAAGGGCCAAAATCCCAATAGTAGCCCACATTTGCAGCAACATTGGAAACAACATTGCATGTAGGAGCCAGAGTAACCTGCAGCGTTCCATAAAAGCCATCATCACTCAAAGGTATTGTACCTCCAAAAGTTTCGTATAAAGACTCAACCATAAATACCAGCGTATCGGAATTTGGGTTCACGGGAATCAGGTTTACCCATGCTGACGTAGAGGAGCCATTAGTGCCTGCCGTGCGCACCTGATTAAACCTCGCTGAAATAAACTGATACCCATGAGGAAGAACAACTCTTAGCCGATAAGCATGAGCCCAGTTTCGGTATTCAAAGGGAAATAAATTACCCCCGGCATAGTTCTGGCAACAGGGGCCGATACTCAGGTAATAATTTTGGCTGATGGTAACCTGATTGCAGGTATTCACATTGAAATTATCAGGGCCCCAATTAGTATAGTAATATCCAATTATCGAGAACCTCCCCTCAAAAACATTACAGCCAAACTTATGAGCAAAGGATGAAGGGCTGGGAACATCGCTGACAAACATTTTATTTTTCACAAAACAATCTAGAATGGTTCCACCAGGATTATTGCTCACCCTGTAACGCACCCTGAACGCAATGGAATCATCGTCGTTAAGTGTGAATCCGGCAGGCAGAAGACCCAAAGCGGCTAAAGTTACCGGACTTATATCAAAACTGAATTTTCGCGTACTGCCAGCCGTTATTATCGAAGAGGTATTCACATTACAGGTATAAACATTTCCGGTAGAATGCTGGTGTATTTCAAGCAACCCATCCACAAAACTTACCTGGTTGCCATTCAAAATGGAGTCCACTCGGTAACAATAATTCCATACCGGGTGCGCCACGCTGGTTTTTACAAGACCTTTGGACAAAGTGGTTATCGTATCGCCAAACATGGCACGGTCTCTTCTTATCAGATTAAAATCCAATATAGCAGGCAGTGCATCCGCTAACCCATTGTTATCATTATCTGGTGAGCCATAACTGCTTCTGTAAGTATCAAAACCTTTGTTGTTGAGCCCCTCGCAAATTACCGGACAGATAACCCCTACTGTTATTGTCAGGCGGGATACTACTACATCGCAGGAACAGTTGCTGTCAGGAATATAAAACGAGGTAACAGTAAGATTATTACCGCCTTCAACACAGCCCGGATTAGCACAATTTGCCGTAAGATTAAATTTTACTATGGACTGATAGAGATCCCAGGGGGGATTATTATTAAAAATGGCTGTCAGCGTATTACCTGAGACAGTTACGTTGGAAGGAAACCAGAATTGAGTACCGGTATATCGCTGAATCTGAAAACTGCCAATGTCATAAGAAAGACATGGCGGTAAATTGACCACAAATTTCCAGTGACGTCCCGTAGTGCTGGGATAAGAGTTCCCATAACTTGAAAAAAGAAAACTAAAATTTTGCGTTTCACCGCTGGTAATATTTGACGGTGATAATTCATTGACTAATGCGCCATAAAGATCCCTGTATGTATATCCCCAAGTATTGGATATCACGTAATTGTTATTACAAATGCTTTTGTATGTACCCTGGTACCTCCAACCGGACAGAACACGTGTACCGCCGGGAGCATCAGAACAACAATTGTAATAGCGCCACTTGAGATATACCGTGTCGTGGGCATTGATTAATGGAATATTTATATAAACTCTTCCCTTGGGATTAGCGCTTAAACAATATTGCGCCGATGCAGCAAATGTTTGCACCGGGGTAATACTGACCGGTGTGCCATTAATGCCAACCTGCACAGTAAAGCTTGCCGGGTCAATGTTAGATCTTATCCCCGCATCATAATTTATGGTTGAAGTGGCCTGAAAAATATCCAGAAATACGTTGTAAGCATCTCCCATACCATTGTTGATAATCCTTAAGGATGGATTGTTTGCGCTGCCCAGCCCCAGGCAGGTGTTTATTCCAGCGGTAGGCGTTATTACCAGGTTAGGGGTTAAGTTTGGAAAAACAACATTAGCTGTTGAAATAGAATTTTGACAAATCTGCCCGTTGCAACCCCATTTCACTTCATAACTGGAAGCGACGGCTACACAGTTGGTCACCTCAATAGTTTCGCAGATGGTAATTAATTCAGCATTTTCAAAAAGAGCATTATTATTGCCGATACCCAAAAAATTGCTTCCATTGAGATTCACAGTTTCCACACCGCCAGCCGAATTCCACACGCCAATGGAAACATTGTTTACCTGAAT
The DNA here is from genome assembly GCA_035371225.1 of Bacteroidales bacterium. GTDB lineage: Bacteria > Bacteroidota > Bacteroidia > Bacteroidales > CAIWKO01 > CAIWKO01. The sequence continues at coordinate 3,427 of DAOOWO010000027.1, forward strand.
ACCATTACCATGAGTATGTGTAAAAGTGCAGTTGTTCAAAGCGCCAAGGCCGCCATTAGTTATAGTAATACATCTGGTAAATACATCCCCAATGTTACCGGAATATGTTTGATTGGTAATGGAAATTATGGACAAATTGGGTTGCTTTACATGGTACAGATAATTGATGTTTTGGTCGTATGTATTAATATTATTACTTGTCAAATAATTAACCCGTGCCACCATGGACACGATTTGTCCCTGAGCTATATAATCCATCAGGTCGCAATTTGCGGCGATAAAAAAGGAAATATTTCTTGCTCCCTGCGAAGGAATGTTTGTTAATGAAAATTGAGGCTGACTCAGGTTGGTAATATTCAACTCTGTGGCCCCGTTGATAGAGCCCGCCTGATAAACCAGCCCCACAGGCATAGTAATCTGCAACACTACATTGGAGAGACCAAAAGGAGAAGGGTTTACAATACTGACTTCAACCTTTTGTTCCGGCCCACAGATAGTTATTTCAGTCGGCAGCACAGAAGAAATACTCAACATATTTCCCTGACCAAAAATAAAGGTCGTACTTGCTATGAAAAATATAAAAAAATATAGAAGTTTTCTCATATATTACACTTTGGCAGGACTATTTTTTTCTTATCAAATGTAATAATTATTATTTTACTAAAAATTAAGTATTGTATTTTGTAACGTAAAAATCATGTTTTTCCTTTGGAATTTTTTATGTTTTCATAAAAATATTTTATTCCACAAAATACACATGCATAATATTTATCTATAATTATGTTATTATAGAAAAAGAGGTGGAATTTTTTATACACCTTTGGCCTAAAAAAAATCACTATTTATCCCGTATGTGTTCAATGGCAGATAGTCTTTTTAACAAAGGTGGATGGGAATAGGTAATAAAAACCGTGAAGGGATGTGGGCGCAGATTACTAAGACTCAACACGTACAATTTCTTTATTCCCTGTGAAAAGGCTTTAGGGTCAGCATACGTAGCAGCAAAATGATCGGCAGCATACTCATGCCGTCTTGAAAAATAATTACCAGCGATGCCCAAAACCATTGATACTGGGCTATACAACAGGCCAAAAGCAAGTATGCCCATATGAAAACTTGCCTGACCGGCACCCAACGCGCCAGCCATATCAGAACTGCCTATCACCAACGACATTATATAAAACAACGCACCACTGCTGATAATGCTGCTAACCAATCCAAACAACACATGTTTCTTTTTGTAGTGCCCTACCTCATGTGCAAGTATGGCAACAATTTCATTTACGGTTAAATCGTTAAGCAAGGTATCGTAAAGCACTATTCTCTTTTTGGGACCAAAACCTGTAAAATAAGCATTAGCCTTTTTTGAGCGTTTTGATCCGTTGATAATGTAAATGTTTTTGAGCTTGAACCCTGCTTTAGCAGTAAATTGTTCAATTGCATCGCGCAATTCACCCGGTTCAAGTGGTGTCTGTTTGTTGAAAAGAGGCACAATGATATTTGAATAAAACAGACTCATGAAAACAGAAAAAACCGTCATGGCCATCCATGCAATAAACCAGAACCACGTCCCAGTGGCTCCGTAAATCCACACAATGAAAGATAAAATACCGCCGCCGAGAACAGCCGCCAACAACCACGACTTTAGTTTGTCCATAATAAAAGTTTTTATCGTGGTGGTATTAAACCCAAATTTTTGTTCAATGACAAAGGTGTGATAAGCGCTGAAAGGCGTGGTCAACAGGTCGGAGACCAGACCCAGAACGGCAAAGAACAACAGGGCCATCAGCACAGGATGGTTAGTGAGTGTCCTTACCACGCCATCAAGCCAGGCAAAGCCTCCCAGAGTCAGCATCAGTATGAGCAACAAAAAACTAAAGGCACCGGTAATCAATGAATAACGCATGTTCACTTTTTCGTACTCCTGCGATTTACGGTACTTTTCAACGTCGTAAATGCCTGTAAGTTCTTCGGGCAGAATATTGCTCCAGCGCGTGCTGTCAAGAAAATCCAGCCACAACTCGAACAAATAGTTAAAAACAACAATAATCAGTATGATAATAAAAAGTGTTTGCGCCATAGTAAAAGTTATGTTACAAAGATAATCATAATATTTTCCGGATAAACTGACTTCGCCAGACTATACCAAAGAATGGGTAAAAACAAATTAAAGCCAATCAGTATGCCAATAGAATTAAATATAACCCATTATAGCATAAATACCATAACCCAATACTTCATGAATAAATTTTTCCCAACGCACGAGGGCGTTCGCATCGGGTATGAGATAATAACCCACATCGGTGCGGTGCGGGCCAACAATTTTATTGGTTGGGTAGCTGGTGGTTATGATGCCCTGCTTGGCGAAACAGGCTTTTGCTCGCTTCATATGTAACGAGGACGTGATGAGTAAATAGTCACCTACTCCCCCCCCCTTCTCTTCAATTATTTTTGCGACATTAACCGCGTTTTGATAGGTATTGTCAGAAGTAGAATCAACCAGTATATCCTCTGGAGGGACACCTATTTCCACCAGATAACGCCTTATGAGTGACGCTTCCAGAAACTGCTTAAAAACCAAGTTACCGGCTCCACCCGAAAGGATAATTTTTTGTATTTGTCCGTTTTCATATAAATGAAGCCCCTGTAAAAACCTGTCGGTATTTTCATGGAAAATAAGCCTGTCGTGCTTTTGATCGATTGTCACCATGCCGCCTCCCAAAACAATGCCGGCGCGGTATGAGACTTTTTGATCCATCAGTTGGTATGGTTCTTCCCATAAACGCAACAGGTTGTCGATAATGGCCGGATTAGTAAACAAAATTAAACATACCACGCCGGCAATAGTAACTTTTTTTTTACGCCGTACATTTTTTATAAACAATGCAGCAACAAAAAGGATTACTATCCATGTCAGCGGATTTAATAAGAATGCAGTAATTTTAGATATGATAAAAAACATGCCAGCAAATTAACGAAAATATTTTAATCAGAAATCTTTTTTAATGATTTCCAGGTTCTGTTGTAGGAGCTTTTGAAAAAACTCAGCCAGGAATCGTTACCGGTATAGCTTACCACAATGACATTAGGCTGCAATGACTTATTTACTGCAAAGTCATTTCGGGCCATGACGGCGCCCGCTTGCAATTGCAAGTTTTTTGTAGCCCACAGCGGATAGTCCAGTTTCTTTAATGTTTTAAGGCAAAGTAATGCATCTTCGGGCCGGTTCTTTTGTATCATAAATTCAGTTGCTGCAAAGACAAATGCCGTGTCAGAAGAAAGTGCGATTTTATCAGTGAGCGATGGATGAATTAGTCCAAAACTGCTCAGGTGCATGTTTTTATAAAAGTTTTCGGCTTCCAGATAATAATAAAAAAAAGAATTATTATCGCTAAGAACAAGCGCCTTGCCGGCTTTCAATAACATTTTCTGATAATTACAGGGCAGGAGATATTCTTTTTTCCCCTCAATAGCAGTGCTAATGTCAATAGCACATTGTGGGAAACTGTCGGCTACCATACCGGCACATAAATACAAAGAATCGGCAGCGATGAAATCCTGATGTGCAACAGCCATGTTGGCCCTGGTCATCAGGTTTTCAAATCTATTTTTTGCCTGTCTGCACTGCAGTTCGAAAATATTTTTTTTCAGCAGTCTGAGTTTATCCGTCACGGCGGTATCCATAGATAATCCGTATGCAGCAATACCAGTAGCTGCATTATCAGCCAGCGTCCGGGCCGAATCGGGTTTGCCTGCCGTAAGAAGTTTTTCAGTCAATAATAACTGCTTTTCGATGACTGGCCGGGCCGAAACCATCAATAGTGAATCCATTTGAATATCCGACTTCAAAAAATACTCTTTAGCCAATTTTTGCGCCAGATCAAAATGTTGCAAAGCAGTAAAAAAATTGCCTGCTGTCAGGGCCACACGGCCATTGTTAATTAAATCATCATACTGGTATTGCCTTATTCTTTTAAGCAACGTATCGACCGCTTTTGCAGGAGTAACGATATCGGAATATTTCCTTTGGTGGGCAATGGCTTCATTCAAGGTATTTTCTGCTGCTTCGGTTTGTTTCAGGGCTACCTGCCAGGCACATTTGCTGAGCATGGAGGAATAGATGCCAGCTTGTGCAATTTTCATGCTCTTATCATAGGTAGCCGGAAGCTGTATACGGTTTACTTCTGAAATATTTTTTGCTTTTTCAAGATTCACCAGTCCCTTCTCGTATTGCTTCCTGGCTATCAGAGTATCGCCTTTTGCCACAAAGGCAAGCATGATCTTTTCTAGTTTTGACAACGCTTCCGCATCGTTGATTATAAAATTCTTGTAAGTTTTCTGGTAATTTCTCGCATCAGAAATATATATCTCAGCCAGTTCGTATTTTCCATTGTCAATCGCTTTTTGAGCAACACTCAAATAGGATTGATAGATTCCGAAACGGGCTGATGCAAGGCTTTTGACATGTTTGTCGTCGCATGTATACCCGGGGATACTGTCGCAAAAGACAACACATTTTTCAAGTACATCAATGGCTTCATTATATTTTTGAAGTCTGTTCAATTCGTTTCCTGTCGTTAGCAAGGCGGAATAAACCGAATCGGTATATAGCAGCACCTGTTTGTATATGTCGGGAGCCGGATTTAATGAATTCAAAATATATGAAATCTTGTCAGCCGCCATGTTCAGGCTATCATCATAAAAATATATTTTAACCAGTTCGAGTTGAGAGGGCACAAAATCGGGATTATACAGAATCGAACGGTTAAAATAGGTTTTTGCTTTTTCTTTATCCCCACTTTTTAATTGCGCCAGCCCTTTCTCATAATATAATTTATCAAGGTTTGCCAGTTTTTGATTTAGCAGATGTCTGGTCTGGAAAACAACTTCAGCAAGTTCGTTGTACTTGTCGATAAAACCAACCGGATCGTAATTGACTAAATTAAGTTTTCCGGGAAACTCTTTGTTATAAATTTCTTCGGAAATTTTTTCCACTTCTTTTAGGCTGATATCATACACAATGATCATATCCGTATTGTTGTAATCTATCTCCCTGATTTTCTTCAGACATTGATCAATGGTGGCCTCAGAAGCAAAATACTCATCAATAAGCTTTATTTTTGAATTAAAGCGACTTATGGAATAGTCGGAATAATGAAAAGAAAAATCATCTATACGGGTGGAGTATTTCCAGGAGGCAGAAGTGTCCGAGAATTTGTAGGAATCCAGCAGGTTGTAGCCAATATTTAATGGTGCTTCCGTCACAGTTTTTTTATACACAGGAATAGCTTTATCAGAAAAGACATTGAAGGTAAACGAGCAATGTGTGGGGATCAAAACGTCGGCGACCGAAAACCCTTTGTACACGATATCGCCGCTGCATCCGGCATTGAGTATCTCAAAAGTGGCCGAATAAGCAGCAGTGCCGGTGGCAGCGATACGGTCAATTTTAGTACATCCAAATATATACTGTGTGAATTCCGTTTTTTTTGGTAAACTTCTCGCTATTTCCTGGATAAAGAAGTTGGTAATTTTCTGATTTTGATCGGGTGCAGGAGTATAAGAAATTTTCATTTCAACATTTTCTTCGTGCTGAAATACAATATTATTTTGCGCATCAGCACAAACAAACAGAAACAACAAGCATACTACAAGCAGCGATTTTTTTAACAACATCCCAGGCATAATATACTGCAAAGGTTATTATTAATCCCCAACAGACCTTTGAATTACAAAAAATAATATCAACATAAAACTGTTAATACATTCGTTGAAGCATCAATGTTTTTAAGTATTCCAGCAGTAAATAATCCACCATTTTGGTTTGTTCCATAGCTACGCAATAGAAAATACTAATGCCTGATAAAAGCCTACCCTCCCGCTTATCAAAGCCTCCCCGCAATATAAAAAAGAAGCCGGAAAAACCGGCTTCTTTTTTTGTGAATCATTCTAATTCCAGGACATTCTTATGTTCTATTATTTTTGTCCTCCGCTAATACTGGTAACTTTGAATTCGGTACGGCGGTTCAACTGGAATTCTTCTTCGGTACAAGTTACACCATCAATGCATTTGTTGACGGGAACTGTTTCCCCATAACCTTTTGCCTTGATGCGTACCTGGTCAATACCTTTTGAGATAATGTAGTTCACAGCCGATTCGGCACGTTTTTGCGAAAGATCCAGGTTGTACTTATCCTTTCCCCTTGAGTCGGTATGAGAGCCAAGTTCAATGTTTATCTTGGGGTTTTCTATAAGTATTTTCACCAGTTTATCCAGTTCAATAGCGGCATCGGGCCGGATATCCCACTTATCGTAATCATAATAAATATTATTCAGCACAATAGGCTTATTGATAACGATTTTATCAAGAACCAGCTCCACAGGCACGGTATCATTACGAGTTTGACATGTGGTGGTTATTACTTTCTCAGCGGCAAAATAGCCATCCCTGCTGCCTTTTACTTTATATTCTTTACCGCAATCGGCCCGAAAATAATAGACACCATTCTTTTCAAATAATACAGGGCATTCGCCGCTATCGCCCACCACCTGCACTGTAGCATTCTTCAGCATTCCCAGGTTTACACTGTCGGTTTTTTCTTTGGCAGTTACGGTAAAAACAAAGGTTTTCGGGGGAGACGGGATAAACCTATAGATATCATCATTTCCTTTGCCGCCGTCTCTGTTCGACGACAGGTAGCCCGTACCTTCGCCGGTATACACCATGCAGAAATCATCCTTGGGCGAATTGATGGGGTATTTCAAATTTTCGGGTGTTGACCAGTTTTCTTTGCTGCCTTTGGCCGAAAACAGGTCGAGTCCGCCCATGCCAGGCCATCCGTCACTCGAAAAATACAAAGTTCCGTCAGCAGCTATATAAGGAAACACTTCGTTCCCGGCAGTATTGATATTATTTCCGGCATTTTTGGGCGTTCCCCAGGTACCATCAGTAAATTTATCACAATAATAAATATCCGTTCCGCCCATTCCTCCGGGCATATCCGAAACAAAATACATGATTTTACCATTGGGCGATAATGCGGGATGTCCTACCGAGTGGGACTCAGGGTTGCTGTACTGGAATGCCACCGGTTGCTGAAATTTCCCATCCTCTTTGGTAGCATAATAAAGCTCCAGACGGTTTACATAGTCTTTGGCTTTGGAGTTGTCATACCAGCTTGTAGGATCGCAATTCATAGGTTTTTTAATCATTTTAACCATCTTGGTGCGTGTAAAATACAACGTTCCCGAATGTTTGTCGTATACTGCAGGGCCATTATGGTAGTTATTGTTGACACCTTCCAGTTCCCGGGGAGCTATGCTCAGGTCTTTTTCTTTATACTGAATGATTTTCAGGTAGGGATTTCCTGTCCATCCATAGATATCCGAGGCGCTATAACTTTTTCCCTTGAGCCTTCTGTCCGAAGTGAGCAGGAAACCATTTTCATAAGGCATTAATCCAAAATCACTATTTTCGGAATTCATGGCATCAGCATTAATCACGTCGGTATATGCAGGATCGGCAATCCATTCCAGTGATTTTTTGCAGGCATTAACCATTTCCTTTGCTTTTGAGCTTTCGGCAGGCTGCATTTTGCCATAGTCCTGGTATTGAATCATAGCTTCAGAATACTTACCGTTAGACTTTAAAACATTGGCATATTTAAGCACATCCTGTGCTGTATGATCAGGATTGTCCGCTACTTCTGCCAGCCATTCCTCCGCAGCAATAGTATTGCCTGTTGCCAGGTAACATTCAGCCAAATCTCTTTTTTCCTGAATACCGGCAGAGGAAGTCGAAATAAAATCCTTATAGACTTTTATTGCCTGGGCATATTCACTTCTCGACATTAGTTCTTTGGCTGATTGAAGTTGCTTTTGTGCAAAAATGCTGTTGTTGAAAAACAATACTGCTGCCGAAAGGACTAATAACTTTATCACTATATTTATATTTGTTTTCATTGTTTCAAAAATTTAAAAGTTAAAAATACCTCGGTGATTTCATCTGCGGACTAACCTTTGACGGAAAATAATATCCTATAGCAACTTCATGACCTGAATAATTTTTAAGAGTAGTAAGGGTTAGCGTATAAGCATAGCCTATGCGCAGGCGGTCAATGATATACCATCCGATATCAAAGGCAACAGCGTTTTGATGATAAAGCGAATTGTCCAGATTTTTCTTGCCAAGCGTGGTATTCACCCTATAATTGGCACCCAGCCATATTTTGTCTATTATAATACCATAAAGAGAAATATCAATATTGGTAGGTGATTTAAAATCTTCGGAAATAAGAAAACTGGGTTTAAGTTTAAATTTTGTACTGATATCAAAAAGATAACCTGCCGTTAAGTAATAGTGACGGCTGGCGTTAGGTACGAGGATGTTTTCGCTTTTTGACATCCCGGCCAGAAGATTGGTGACAGAAAATCCGGCATAGAATCTTTCGTTGTGAGCAAAGATTCCTGTTTGGGCATCAAAAGACAGTTTGCTTTCTTTGGTCAGCGGTATGGCAGGATCGTCGGCTTCGTCAGCTACCAGTTTTGATCCGTTCAGGGTATTATATGACAACCCTAATCCCAAGCCCAGACCCAGGCGCCATTTTTCGTTTAGTCTTAAATGGTAAGCATAACTGGCCATGAGACCCTGGCGCATTTGTGCTCCAATCATGTCATTGATAAAATGTACGCCAAGACCCATGTTTTTGGAAACAGGGCCGTCGTAACTGATGGTTTGTACGCTGGGAGTACCGTTAAAACCCGCCCAGGATGCTGCATAGGTCGCCCCAATGTTATGTATTTCCTTTGAACCGGCGTAAGCAGGGTTAAGAATCAACTCATTAAAAATATACTGAGTAAACCGGGCATCCTGCTGTGCATATATAGCCCCACTCAGAAGAAAAAATACGATGGTGTTAATTATTGCTTTCATGTTGTTTCAATTTTATGGTTATCACAATTACCGGACTATCGTAATATAATCTTTATACGTTTTATCAACCCCGCACATGTTTATTTTCAAGACATACAGATAGGTCCCTTCCGTCAGATTGCTACCATCCCATATCAGGGGTTTTTCGTTATTATATCCTTTTTCGCTATATACCTGATTGCCCCAGCGATTATATACAAAAATCTCATTTTCAGGGTACAGTTCAATATTGCCAATTACCCACATATCATTTTTTCCGTCACCATTGGGTGAAAAGACATTGTTGAGTTTCAATGGAGTTTCAGGTCTGGCAACAATCTGGAAACTGGTATCTTTGCTGGTACACCCTTTATTGTCGGTTACAATAATTTCATATACTCCGGCATCAAGGCCTTCAATATCCTCTGTAATAGCGCCATTTGACCAGGCATAGGTATAGGGACTTTCGCCACCTACCACTTCAATATCCAAAGCTCCCAAGGCTTTACCAAGACAGTCGGCATCAATCATAGAAACCAGATTTGGTGTTACGCTGGTAGCATACACCGTGATATTATATGTTTCGGGCTCGCCCACACAACCGTTAGCTGAAGGGGTAATGGTGATGGTGGCCGCCAGAGTTGTTCCTGTAGTATTTTGAGCCGTAAATGAGGGCACATCACCTGTTCCTGAAGCCCCCAGACCAATGGCTGTGTTATTGTTGGTCCAGCTAAATACTGTTCCCGCCGTAGGTCCTGTCAGTTCGGTTACCGGTGCTCCTGAACCGATACAATACACCTGATCAACTACAGGGGTAACCGTAGGGATTGGATTTACAGTGATGATATAAGTTTCGGGAATTCCGTCACAACCATTTGATGAAGGAGTGATGGTTATGGTAGCAGTAATAGCTGAATTTGTGGTGTTTTCGGCTGTAAAAGCAGGAATATCGCCGGTACCGCCAGCACCCAGGCCTACATCGGTATTACTGTTGGTCCACGTAA
>DAOOWO010000028.1:0-13310 GCA_035371225.1 Bacteroidales bacterium
AAAGTACTGGTTACCGCCCTTGCTGTGATGGCAGCAGCATACATTCTGGAACCGCACGTCAGGGTTGAAAGTTTCTGGATAAGCATTATCGTAGCTCTGGTATTGGCGCTGTTAAATGCCTTTGTAAGGCCCGTACTGCTTTTTATCAGTATCCCCGTAACCATATTGACACTGGGTTTGTTTATTTTTGTAATCAATGCTTTTATCATCTATATCGCTGCATATTTTATTGATGGATTTAATGTGGAGGGATTCTGGTGGACACTGTTGTTCAGTATTATAATTTCATTCTTCAGCAGTATTTTGAACAGCATTTTAAAGACAGACAGCCCGCAAAAAAAATAATGCAGGCCATAAATTTAAGACATGGATATTTCTCATATTATAAACCACCTCGGCGAAGACCGCAGGGATTATTACGGTGCTGTAGCCCCGCCTGTGCTTCGCACCAGCAATTTCTGTTTTGCCAGTGTTGAAGATATGCGTAGCAATATAAACAGGGAATTTGAAGTGCCTTTCTATACGAGAGGGAACAACCCGACTGTCAGCATACTCCGGAAAAAGATGGCTGCTCTTGAAAAAACAGAAGATGCGCTGATAACCGCCAGCGGCTGTGCTGCCATCAGCACAACAGTATTCGGCAACCTTGCGGCCGGCGACCATGCAATTTGTGTTACAAATTGTTATAGCTGGACATACACGCTTTTTCACGATATACTTAAAAAATTCGGTGTAAATGTCAGTTTTATTGACGGTAGCAGAATAGAACACTTTAAAAATGCCATCACACCCAAAACCCGGCTGTTCATGCTTGAAAGTCCGACTTCGTTTATGATGGAACTGCAGGATCTGAAAGCTATTGCTTCGCTTGCAAAACAGCATGAGATAACCACCATCATTGACAACAGTTATTCCACGCCTTTGTTTCAAAATCCGGCTGATTTTGGGATTGATATTGTTGTGCATTCTGCTTCCAAATACCTGGGCGGCCACAGCGATCTCATTGCAGGAGTAATCTGTGGTACCGAAAAAATGATTCGCAAGTTGTTTGCACAGGAATACCTTGCTTTCGGCGGCATCATCACACCGGATAATGCATGGCTGATACTTCGCGGATTAAGAACATTGCCCATGCGGATGAAACAGATCAGCGAAACAACGCAGAAAGTAGCCTGTTTTCTTGAAGATCATCCAAAGGTTGATAAGGTACTGTGGCCATTTGCAAAAAGTTCCCCTCAATACGCCTTGGCCAGGCAACAGATGAAAGGAGCCGGAGGATTATTTTCGTTTACTTTGAAAACAAAAGAGATGGAAAAAGTGGATATGTTCTGTAACAAGTTGAAACGATTTTTGCTGGCATGTTCCTGGGGAGGTTACGAATCACTGGTTTTTCCGGGTTCTGTACTGTACAACTCGATGAACAACAACAAAGAAATCCCATTTAACCTGATACGGATGTATGTGGGACTGGAGGAAGCTGAGGCCCTGATAGCGGATATTGAGCAGGGTTTAGAGCAAATTTAATAATTCTAGCAGTTGTGCGAAGTTTACTCCATAGGAGTCCCTATGCAACGAACTTTGCACATAATAATTCATAGTTTTTTAACTACGGCAGTGTAGTAAGGCTTCAAGCCTTGCCGCCACTAAAATTTGGTATAAAATTTTGGATGTTTAATGAGGCTTTATAGAGGCCAAACATTTCAGAACATCAGAATCAATATGCTTGCCCCAGCGGGGCAACACATTTTTAAAAAAGACAAACCAACCAATTCATGTTGCCCCAGCGGGGCAAAACATTTTCATTTTAAATCAAAATCGAAAAGATATTCATCTTTAAATTCTATATCATTTTCTATCAGAAATTCCAGATATTATTTTCTGAATGTTTTCTTTTTATGATGTTCTTCCTGATTTTTTATGTAATTCAGAATAATTGTAACATCTTTTTTTGAAACAGAAAAAGCACCAAATCCTTGCTGCCAATTAAATTTCCCCCGGAGAGTTTATCATTTATAAATTTCGTTGAATGTTCTTTTATTTCACGTACATTGTCTGACAGATTCATGTTGGGGTTACAATTCATCAGAATATGAACATGGTCTGGCATCCCATTTATGATAAATAACTTTTGATTTTGATTTGTAATTATTCCGCTAATATATTTGTACATATCCTCTTTTATTGCAGGAATGATCAAAGATTCTCTGTTTCTCACAGCGAAAACCACATGATAAAAAATTTGCGAATAGGTATTTGCCATCGTTTATGTTTTTTGTTTTACCCCTCCGGGGCAATGGTTTATCAAATTATGAGTTTTAAAAATGTCAAGCCCCTCCGGGGTTTTAAAATTAAACATTTTAAACAAGAACGTCAATTCTATAAGCTTTTTTCACCAAAAGGTGAAGATATTTTATCTGTAGATTTTGTTTTTAAACTCATCCGGTGACTACTTCAAAAATTCGTAACTTTGACTGAAGCAAACTTCCTATGTTTTTGAACATTATCCACTGGCTCGAACACCACACAGCACCCTGCCTTTTCAAAAGTATTTTCGGCATTGAATGTCCCGGCTGCGGAACACAAAGAGCCATCATTGAACTGCTGAAAGGAAACTTCATTGATAGTCTGAAAGCCTGGCCTGCGCTACCGCCTGTGACACTGATGATGTGTTATCTTGTCCTGTTTCTGGTATTCCGCTTTAAAAACGGGCACAAAATCCTGGTTGTTTTTTTTATTGTCAATGCAATAATTATCACCGGAAATTACATTTACAAATTTACCATACATGCACTATAATCAGCAAAAAGCATTTTACACCTCGTGCCAAAATCTTTTTCACAATGATTAAAAAACCATTAACTTTGTTATAAAATAATGATCATGGAAGAACAACAAACAGATTTTTCATTGCCACAACAAAAGGAATTTAAAAGGCATGTGCTCAGACCAAAAATGATTCCCTATTCCGTTACCGCCATGGTATTCGGAATCGTTTCCATCGTGGTGATGTGCTATTTCGGTTGGGTGGCCGCTATAGTAGCATTGGTGCTTTACAATAAAGGCATGAAAATATACAATGAAAATCCGCCCGATTATAAGCCAAGTTCGCTGGGGATGATGCGCGCAGCAAAAATTACAGGTATTATCGGATTGATAGTTTCCATCATCGTCACCCTGGCTTACATCCTTTATGTGGTACTTATAATTGGCGTTGTCGACTATTCTGCCGACAATATTCTTTTCAATCTATGAAAATCTTAACGGCAATACAGGTACGCGAAGCTGATGCTTACACCATAGCCAACGAACCTATCGCCCCGGTGGACCTCATGGAACGTGCCGCCGGCAAATGTTTCAATTGGCTTGTTCAACAATACGGTAAAAACAGAAATTACAAAATATTTTGCGGCACAGGCAACAATGGCGGCGACGGCCTGGTAATTGCCCGAATGCTGGCTGAAAATAATATCCCAGTAGAAACTTTTATTATCCGTTTCAGCGAAAAATGTTCCGAAGACTTTATTACCAACCACCAGCGTTTATTAAAAATAAAAAAAATAAAAGTTTACGACATCGCAGCTACAGAGGATATTCCAGCCATCGCAGAAAAAGACATCGTGATAGATGCCATACTTGGTTCGGGGCTCTCGAAGCCTCTTACCGGAGGTATTGCTGCCGCTGTAATTAATTTTATCAACAAATCCAACGCCGATGTTATTGCGGTGGATATCCCCTCAGGCCTGTTCGGCGAAGATAACACCGGCAATAACGGTAAAATTATTCAAGCGAAACAAACACTCACCTTTCAGTTTCCCAGGTTGTCATTTCTATTTGCCAGCAACGAAAAATATGCCGGCAACTGGCATGTTCTTCCTATCGGGCTACATCCTGATTTTATAGAAAAAATTACGGCAAACAACTATTTTGTGGAGGAAGCCGACTGCCGGGCCATCATCAAACCACGGAGCCGGTTTTCGCACAAGGGAATATTCGGCCACGCCTTGCTGGTGTGCGGATCCTATGGAAAAATGGGTGCTGCGGTGCTGGCTGCCCACGCCTGCATAAAATCAGGAGCAGGACTGGTAACTTCGCATGTTCCACAATCCGGTTATAAAATCATGCAGTGCAGCCTGCCCGAAATCATGTGCAGCGTAGACGAAGACAAGCATGTGATTTCAAACAATATCGATCTCAAGGATTATAATGCCGTGGGCGTTGGTCCTGGTATCGGCAAGGATGAAAAAACGCAAAAAGCCCTGAAACTGCTGATTCAAAACTGCAGTGGCCCGATGGTTATTGATGCCGATGCCATCAACATTCTGGCCGAAAATAAAACCTGGCTGTCCTTTGTACCGAAAAAATCCATTTTTACCCCACACCCCAAAGAATTTGAACGCATGGCCGGCAAAAGCAACAATGAATATCAGCGTCAGGCCTTACAAACTGCTTTTTCAAAAAAATATGGAGTGTATGTGGTATTAAAAGGCGCCTATTCCTGTATCAGCACTCCCGCCGGTGACTGTTATTTTAATTCCACCGGAAACCCGGGCATGGCAACAGCCGGCAGCGGCGATGTGCTTACCGGTATCATCACAGGGTTGTTGGCACAGAACTACACGCCTTTTGAGGCCTGCATTCTGGGTGTTTATGTTCATGGCCTGGCAGGTGACCTGTCGGCAAAACGCTATGGTTACGAAGCCACCACAGCGGAAGAGATCATAAAAATGCTGGGAAAAGCCTTCAAAAAATTACACTGACAACAATTCTCTCAGGGGTTTCCTTGTCCGGGGTTTCCTGGCTCTTTCCTGTATCGCGTCAGGTAACACAGCGATATCTCCCGGGTAACCTAAGGCGGCCACCGAAATTATGGCGTATTCTTCCGGGATATTAAAATTTTCGCGGGCTTTTTCCACGCTGAAACCACCCATCTGATGCACAAAAATGCTTTTTTCCATCGCACTAATGATAAGATTTGAGACGGCCATGCCGGTGTCGTACATGTGAAAGTAATTCGGCTTGTTGTTATGCGAAAAATTCTTTTTTGCCATCACGAGGATCAATACCGGCGCTGTTTTCGCCCACTCTTTATTGGCATCCACCAGGCAATCAAAGAGTTTTTTATATTTTTCGGGTTCAGCATTGGTAGTGCAAACAAACCTCCAGGGTTGTTCATTAAAGGCCGACGGCGCCCAGCGGGCAGCTTCAAATAATTGCACAAGAATTTCTTCGCCCGGAATTTCATCGGTAAAAGCCATAGGGCTGAATCGTTGGATAATGGCATCAGTTGCTTTCATAAATATTCTACTTTAGTATACAAAAATAATAAATACGACCTAACAATACGAGTTTAGTTCAAAAATGATAATTTTATATTGCTATAAACTGTAAAAATGATGCGTTGAACGCAACACAAAACCACCAATTGATTCATCATTGGCTGCCGCTGCGTGGCACTATGATACCTCAACGGAAGCCACCATCTGCTAAACATATAATTTTAAGTTGTGTACAAAACAGGAAAAGATATTTAGTAACTTTGTAAAAAAAATATGAAAAAAATTCTGAGTCTTTTTATTGCTGCACTGATGTTAGCTTCATGCGGAAACAACACCGGCGAAACCGAAAAAAAAGATGGTTCTGATACAGGTACGGAAAAAAAAGTTGATCAGATGGTTTCTAAGCCGATAAAGATTGATGAATCGACATTTCGTGCAAAAGTTTTTGACTATACCAGCGGAAAAAATTTCAAATATCTCGGCGAAAAGCCCTGCATTATTGATTTTTATGCGGATTGGTGCGCACCTTGCCGCAAGCTCTCCCCCATACTGGAAGAAGTGGCTGAGGAATACGGCGAAAAATTGATAGTGTATAAAATCAATACCGACCATAGCCAGCAGGTTTCGCAATATTTCAATGTCAGCAGCATCCCCGCGGTATTATTATGCCCTATGTCCGGCGAGCCCCAGATGATGGTGGGACTGTATCCCAAACAGGAGTATATTAATGCTATTGAAAAAGTATTATTTCCTGCAGCCACAACAACGGCCAAATAATAGTAATTTCAGTGTAAAGCGGATTATAAAAAATCTGCCAGCCTTCCTTTTTCTTTCACTTTCACACCTTTTTCGGTTTGCTGCACTGTGCAACATTCGTAGATAGCATCGTGCTGAAACACCAGCAAATATTGTTTCCCGGCTGCTTCGGCCAGAAAGTTTTGTTTTTCTTCCATCGAAAGTAGCGGGCGGGTGTCGTATCCTGCAATATAAGGCAATGAAACATGAGCGGCAGTAGGAATAAAATCGGCCATAAACACCAGAGTTCGCCCATGATAGGTAATCACTGGAATCAACTGTCCGTCGGTATGGCCATTTACCATTTTCAAAAAAATATTTTCTGTGAACCGGGTTTCATTCCTTACGAAATTCAACTTGCCGCTTTGCTGCATCGGCAACAGGTTTTCTTCAAGATAGGAAGCTTTCTCGCGTGGATTGGGATTATTGGCCCAGTTCCACTGACCCAGCGAACACCATAGCTCAGCGTTTTTAAATACAGGAACTGTTTCGTTATTTTCGTTTCGACGCGAGGTGCCTCCGCAGTGATCGAAGTGCAGGTGGGTATGCACCACGTCCGTGATATCGTCCGGGGATAGCCCATGGTCCCTAAGCGCATTAACGAGGTTATCCTGACCATGCAGGAGAAAATGACTTCTGAATTTTTCATCCTGCTTGTTGCCGACACCGGTATCAAACAGTATTTTTCTTCCGTTTTCAACCACCAAAAGATTGCGCAAAGCAAAGGCCACCATATTATTTTCGTCTGGCGGATAAATTTTGCTCCACAGAGTTTTAGGGACAACCCCAAAGCACGCACCGCCGTCGAATTTCACGTGTTCTGCTGTAATAAAATAGATTTGCATGAAAAACTGATTTGCTTTTATTGCAAAGATAAAAGATTCTGCCCACAGCCATTCGGGAATTGATATTTGAATACCTCGTGATGAAAAAAATGCCGCCTTTGAACTGACGGCATTTTTTTCAACCAGACAAAATCCGGTTATTGTACAATGGTCATCTCGTCAACAAGGTTTTTGGCTCCGGCATATTTATCAATAACGAACAACACATAACGAATGTCCACGCTGATGGTGCGCTGCACTTCGGGTTCGAAGGCAATGTCGCCGCTCATGGCTTCCCAGTTGCCGTCAAAGGCTATGCCTATCAATTGTCCATCGCCATTGATTACAGGACTTCCCGAGTTGCCTCCGGTAATATCCAGGTTGGAAATAAAACAAACCGGCATTACACCATTTACACCATATTTGCCATAATCTTTATTCTTATAGAGTTGTTTTAGTTTTTCGGGAACAATGAATTCACTATTGGAAGCATCTTCTTTTTCCATTACACCATCAAGAGTAGTAAAATAATCGTAATGTACTGCATCGGCAGCCTCGTAGTCAAGCACTTTCCCATAAGTCATGCGCAGGGTAGAATTGGCATCCGGGTAGAATTTTTTATCCGGCTGCATTTTACGTAAGGCTTCGCTGAATAAGCGGGTAGCCTTGTTCAGTTTGCTTTCTATGGCTTTTTGTTCACCGGCACTGTTTCTGTAATAATTCAGTATACTCATGGTAGTTTTACGAATCAAATCGTTGGTAAATTTTTTGGCATTGGGCTTACTGATAAATGTGTTGAATGCTTCTTCTGAGGCATAAATGGATGTTTTAAAAGCTTCATCAGTAAATTTCTGAATATCTCCTTTGAAATTTTTGTTAATCAAATCAAAAATATCGGCAGGCATTTCTTTCCGAAGAATTTCAAGACCTGCTATAAACAATTTCTTTTCAGTGGCAGGACTGGCGTCCTTATAAAGGTCTCTGATAGTTTCCTTATAGTCGTTATACATTTCGGGTTTGGTGTCTTTATTTTCCACCAGGGAAGACATGCCCATCGTATATAATGGAGCTAATAATGTTTTGGAGCTCATCAATATCATCTGGAAATACCAGAAATTGGCTTCCGATTTTTTTTCTAATAATTGTTTGTTGCCCTCTTCAATATCCTTTATAACATTACCGTACTTTGCTTTGCGCAGCTCATCTGCATCAATCCACTTTTGCAATTCATTTTCCAGGGCTTTCTTTTTATCATACACTTTAAGCCGTTTTAGTCCGCGGCTTTCGCCAATTTTATTTTTCCACACATTGGCCAATTGCGCATAGGAAGCGGCATATTTTATTCTAACGGCAGGATCGGCTTCCATATCTTTTTTCATGATAGGCAGCATAATATTTCCGGTATTAATGATTGCCGGGTTGGTTTGTTCCAGTGTGGTCTGAATTCCGTAAGAAGTCATATACCGTTCGGTGGTGCCCGGGTACCCCCAGATCATTGCAAAATCGCCTTTTTTTACACCTTTCAAAGAGACAGGCAGATGATGCTTGGGTTTTAAAGGTATGTTTTTTTCGGAATATTCAGCGGGTGAACCATCGGGAGCGGTGTATATGCGGAGCATGGAGAAGTCGCCTGTGTGGCGTGGCCACATCCAGTTGTCGGTGTCCCCGCCAAACTTACCAATGGCTGAGGGAGGAGCCCCTGCAAGACGCACATCTTTATAAACCAAATAAACAAACATATAATACTCGTTATTATCAAAAAAACTTTTGACATCAACATGATATTTTCCTTTTTCCGAGGCTTCTTTTTCAAGTTTATCGGCAACTTTTTTTACAGCAGAATTGCGGGCGCTTTCGCTCATAGTGTCGTTAACTGCTGCCAATACCTTTGAGGTAACATCTTCCATACGAACAAGAAATGAAGCTGTAACACCTGTGCATGGCAATTCTTCATTCAGATTAAACGCCCAAAAACCATTGGTCAAATAATCTTTTTCCACCGAACTCTGGCTCTGGATAGCATCAAAACCGCAATGATGATTGGTAAGCAGCAGTCCCTGTCCGGAAACTACTTCAGCAGTACAGAAATGAGAACCAGGCTGTCCGGCAGTGCCTAGGCCCACAATAGCATCTTTCAGTGAAGCATTATTAACGTTGTATAATTCTTCGGCGGTCAGGTGCAGCCCCATTTTCTGCATATCAACATAGTTTAAACGGTCGATAAACATAGGCAACCACATTCCTTCGTCGGGAGGATTGGTAGCAAAAGATCCCATAAAAAGGGAAAAGCACATAAACAGCGACACAAATAGTTTTTTCATAGTTTTTCGTTTTTTATTATTATTCCGTCAATTATTTTCGGGCACAAAATTAATGTTTTGAACGATTATTATTACTTGATTTTTTGCAAAAAACAATTTACCAAACACCGGATCCATGGCAATTGAATAATTATTACGCAAGATATTGACAAAGGATAAAAACTTTTGTTACAAATTTCCCGGAAAACAATTTTTCCGTATCAGTAAAAATCAAACATGACTCTGCTGAAAGTTAGAAACTGTTTTGATTTTATGTTAAATAAGATTTATGATGAATTTTTTAGCGAAACAAGGCAGATTTTGCAGACATAGTTTACCCTATGTCGAAAAATCTAACGATGTTGCAGCAAAAAAGACGCATAAAGATATTAAAAGATAAAATCAAAACAATTTCTTAATACCAGCAAAAACTTCAATAGTTTGTTTTTGTTGACCTCATTTTAATAACACCTGTCAATAAAGGTTTTCACAGCATGAAACGTCTTTTCTTTGGCTTCCAGATAGCCCATGTGGGCCACATCGCCCAAAATAAGCGCGGAGCTGTCGGAGGGCAGGCCAATTTGCTCCAGAGCTTTATCAAAAGACAGGCGGGAGTCCTGTTTCCCCGTGATAAACAACACAGGACAGGTGGCATTTTTCAGGATATGAGTGCGGTCGCATCGTTCGGCCATACCAGAATTGGCGGCCACTACCGCTTCCACTTTCATTCTTTTTGATCCCTGCACCAATATGTTTATTTCTTTTACAAATTTCTTTTCATTTTCGGAAGTAAACAATGACGGGATAAACCCGCTCAAAAAATTATAATGATTTTTTTTAATCAGGTTGTTGGTGCGCATCCGGTTTTTGATTACTTCGGCGCTGTCGGCAAATGCATGTGAATGGAACAATCCCAACCCCTTTACCATACCCGGATATATTGCTGTCAGTGCCAGCGAAACATAGCCCCCCATGGAATGACCTATCAGTACACATTGCTTTATGCCCAGCGTATCGGTAACCAATTTTACACATTCGGCCATTATTTCCATGGTATGCACCTGCGACACACATTCGCTCAGCCCGTGGCCCGGCAGATCTATAGCCACAACACGGTAAGAGACAGCCAGTCCCTCCGCAAAATCGTTCCAAATGTCGAGCGACTCGGTAAAACCATGCAATAACACCACGGCTGGCCCTGAACCCAATACATTATAATGTATTTTAAAATTCTTATAATAACAATAATCTTCCATAACCTATTTTTCGAACGAAGTTAAAAATTAATCGAAGGATAAATTTAAAATTATTTGGAAAGATAATGATATTTTTGCAGAAACAAGCTCATATGTTCAGGAAGAAGCAATATACAGCTTCAGGTTCTTTAACAACCCTTGCCATGCGGAAACTCTTGAAAAACCGCATGGCGATGTGTTCCGTAATTTTTATTATCCTGCTGGCTTTCATTGCCATATTGGGCTACCTCATCACCCCCGATTCCACACCTTATGCCAACCAGCAATATCTGGAACTGACCACCAAAAAACCGGGGTTTACAGTTACCATGCTCAAGGTATGCAAAAACGAGCCACAAGAAAAAACAGGTTTTTTTAAAAAAATGCTATACGGCGAAAAAACACACTTTCAGCACATCCCTATCGAAAGGTATTATTTTGAAGGTGACAAAATATTTGTGGAAGAATACACCGGCCTGACACCCAACAACGGTGAAATAAAATCTTTCAGCCTTGCCGATGTGCTTTACGCACTGCCTCCCGACTCACAAAAAATCATTGCTACAAAAAACACCCTTACTTTTACCGATATAGAAGGTAAAACCATCACCGAAGACTTAAACAGCCTGAAGCAAAAAATAGAGTTCAAACATATCATAACAAAGAAATTTTTATTAGGCAGCGACCGTTTTGGCCGCGATGTGCTCAGCCAGATCATGATAGGTACGCGAGTAAGTTTATCCGTAGGTTTTATTTCGGTGTTTATTTCGCTGCTGATCGGCATTTTGCTGGGAGCTCTTGCGGGATATTTCAGAGGCTGGGTTGACAACATCATCATGTGGTTTATCAACGTGGTGTGGTCCATTCCAACGTTGTTGCTAGTTATTGCCATCACATTTGTATTGGGCAAGGGCTTTTGGCAGATATTCATCGCGGTGGGCCTCACCATGTGGGTTGAGGTGGCCCGTGTGGTGCGCGGACAGTTTCTCAGCATACGCGAAAAAGAATTTGTGGAAGCCGGCGTGGCGCTTGGATTTACCAATACACGCATCATCTTCAGACACATTTTACCCAACGTGCTGGCGCCAGTGATTGTAATCTCGGCAGCCAACTTTGCTTCGGCCATACTCATTGAATCCGGCTTGAGTTTTCTGGGCATCGGCGTACAACCTCCCATGCCATCGTGGGGAACCATGATAAAAGAACATTACGGATACATCATACTTGATTCGGCCTACCTTGCCATCGCACCGGGCATAGCCATTATGCTGACAGTGCTGGCATTTATGCTCACAGGCAATGGCTTGCGTGATGCCATGGATGTGAAGATGGTAAACAAATAAAATTTTTCTTTTCATTTTTAATCAAAAAAAATGGTATATTTGCACCAGATTTCCCCGTTTACAATCCTGTTTCACTAACATTCGTTACCTGAAACATTTTTTTAACCAGCATTTTACGAACGTCTGTCACAAAATCACACAATCCTTAACTAAACTACATTTTTATGTATAACATCATTGACCTGAATGGAATGAGCATTCCAGAACTGCAGGAAATAGCAGAAAAACTGAACATTCCAGATTACGAAGACCTCCGAAAAAAAGACCTCATTCACAAAATTCTCGATACACAGGCATTAAAGCCAGAAGAACCCAAACCAAGGGAAAAAAGCCCGGAAGAAAATATAAAACGTCGCCGTGTAACCCAACGCAGAGCGCGCATAGAAAACCCCGAACTAAAACAACAAGCCGGGAACGGGCAGATTAAACCTGAAATTTCGACCAAGCCGCAGGATAATCCCGAAAGTAATTCAGAAAAAAGACAACGACAACCCAAAGAATTCCATAAACACAAGGTTTTTGAAAAAATCACCCCTAAAGAAAAAATTGAAGATAAACCTGAAGATGCACAAAAAAAACATAAAGACCAGGAAAAACAACCCGAAATAGTTTTCAGTACCGAAGAAAACAAAAAACCGGAGCCCCGCATAGATAAGGGTTACAAAAAAGAACTATTTGAAGAAGAAGCAAAAAAATTTGATTTTTTATTGCCTTCACTTGATGATGACGAAACGCTGAACCGTGCTGTTCAGCCTGCTGATGAAGAATCAGTAAAACCCGAAATTCCGGAAACCCCTGTTGCTGAAACAAGCATTAATGCTGTTGCCAGCGAAAACAATACGACAACTGGCGGAGAAGTCAAAGAAATTCCAGCCGAAGAAAACAAAACCATTGAACAGGAACGCGTACAGCGCGACCACCAAAACCGCAACAGGCCCCAACGAGAAAGACAACCCGAATATTCGTTCGACTTCGAAGGCATCGTTTCCAGCGAAGGCGTACTCGAAATTATGCCTGATGGCTATGGCTTTTTACGTTCTTCAGACTACAATTATCTCAACTCTCCCGACGATATTTATGTGTCTCAGTCACAGATAAAACTCTTCGGATTAAAAACCGGCGATACTGTCAAAGGCAAAATTCGTCCGCCCAAAGAAGGAGAGAAATATTTTCCCCTGGTAAAAGTGGAACACATCAATGGCAGGAGCCCTGAAATAGTTCGCGACCGTGTCAATTTCGACCACCTCACCCCCTTATTTCCTGAAAAGAAACTCAAACTTACCGGCCATCCCCAGATGACTGTTACCTCGCGTATCATCGACCTGTTCACACCTATAGGAAAAGGCCAGCGCGGCCTCATCGTGGCACAACCCAAAACCGGTAAAACCATGATCCTTAAAGAAATTGCCAATGCCGTTGCCCACAACCACCCTGAGGTGTACCTTATAATTCTGCTGGTTGATGAACGCCCCGAAGAAGTTACCGATATGCAACGCAGCGTAAATGCAGAAGTAATAGCCTCCACCTTTGATGAACC
>DAOOWO010000029.1:0-13253 GCA_035371225.1 Bacteroidales bacterium
GAAGTGTTGGCGAAACCGTCAGGGAAATGCTTCCTGTCCGGTGCCGCTGCTTTGGCTGATATTTACCCATGAAGAGCAAGGATTGGTAACTGTCCATGAACACGGGGAGGATGTGGAGATAGATAAGTTATATGTTGAACCTGATGCAGAAACAGAATTGGAAGCAGGGGAGAGATTGTAGGCACAGCCGTTTTGGGTGATGGTGTATGGGGTACTATTAACTAAAAAGGTACATGTACGGGCAGAAGCACTGTTATTTGCCTGAACGGTACAGGCCAGGGTAAATTGGCCGGAAATGTTTGCATAACCACTGGCGGGTGTTACACTTAGCCAGGGGCATACCCCGGTTACGGTGTAGGCGCAATTTGCATTGGCGTTAACAGTAATATTTGATGAAAATGATGTGGGATCATGAGTTATGGATGCCGGAGAAAATGATGTAATGGCACATTGGGGCGGTGTGGGAGTTGTTACGCAAATGGTAAAAGTATATGTGGTTGGAGGTACTGAAGATCCCGTATAATCATAAACTCTGACATAATATGTCGTGCCGGCTGTTAATCCGGTGGCATATATAACTTCCGTGGCGCCGTGGCCACCTCCGATATCAGCGCAGGCGATGTTTGAGCCATTACAAGCACCCGACCGTAGGTCAACAACGGCATCCATACCAGAAGATGGAACCACAGTAATGGTATGGGCTGTTGTCGTGGCTGTAAATTTATACCAAACATCCGTACAAAGTGTACTTGTATATCCGCCGCAAGAGAGTGGTGCGATAGATTGTGTAGCTCCAGAGATGGTGCCCGTTGTAGCTCCTCCGCATGAAGACGTGGAATACACAGTTAATGTCTGTGCTCCCGAACAATTATTATTGGAAGGCGGTGCAACAGAGCCGCAACTGGCCAGCGTCCAGTTAGGATAATAATGACTGAGTATTTGCTGCCATGTTTTAGTTCCATAGCCATGAGAACCGGCCAGGCTGCACGATGATAAAACATCTCCGGTGGCCCATCTGGCGGTTCCCCACTGGCAGGCGCCCCTGCCATGGCCGTTGTATGTTTTACCGGTGCACGGGCCGTCGGCTGTGCAGGGCCATGAAGAAGTGCCATTACCTTTGTGCCCATCTCCGCAGGATGGATGATTATTCTGTTCAGCAGCATATTCGGTTGACTGTATTGTGCTTCCGCTGACAAGTACCATATTGGCCGTGTTATTAACCGCATTGTTTGAATTGGTATATTGAGTGGTACCATATACATGACAGCAGGTAGTGGTGCAAATATCATAAGTACCTCCGCCATGCGAAGAAACATAATTGGCCATGCGGGGAATAGTGTAGGAGCGGATCGCCACCGCTCCGGCCTGCAACGAATTCATACCGTTGGTAAGAGAACCCCAGCAATTATACCATTCCTGAGGAAGAACTCTTTTGCAATAGGTTTCATAATTTACCACATCAATGGTGCCGGTGCATGTATGACATGAACAGGTGGAACCGACTTTGATAGTAGTTGGACATGTCTGGCCCATTAGCTCAAATAATGTATAAAAGGACAAGATAAGGAACAAATATGTTTTTTTCATGGTTAATTTTTGTAACTGTTTTTGGTTATTTTTCTGATGGTGTTTTTAATGTTACCACCGACTGCCTCGATAGGATAATCTCAGCTTCGTGAGTTCCGGAGCCTTTATTCATCCGTATTTGTATTATTGCATCACCGTATGGCCACATATCAAAGTTTTTTCTGATTTCTGTGATGTAATCATCTTTTTCAAATAGCATGATATTCCGGTTAGCTTTTTCTGATTCATTTTCAGGTAAATTGGCTTTTAGTATGAAATATCCGTTTTCTTTTGAAAACGTAGATGCTGTATTGTCTTTAAGATACACCCGGACATGGTTTAATGGTTTCCCGGAAATATCATCTACAATAACTCCCGTAAGAACAACAGCATCTTTTGACTGTAAAGATTGAATGAAGGTGTCTGTCAATTCATTTAAAGTGGTTATGGGCTCTAGATTGAAATTCACATTCAGGGTGTCATTGGAAAGTAAGAAAAATGTGGACATGGAAAAATAATCCGGGGCATTTACAGTAATATCATAAGTCCCGTTAACGAATGAAATTGAAATAGTTCCGTTTTCCGCTATTTCCCCTGAAGGTATTGTCATAGCAAATTCCTTATTTTCTCTTTGGGTGATAATCACCTCATCAGGAATAACGAAATATCCGGTGGAAACATCCAGAAAACGCAGATTCAATATGTTTGATAAAGACGTGTTGTCTTGGCCCCGACTGCCTGATACTATAAAAATTATTGCAAAAAAGAAGAAAAACAATTTTTTCATGATAGGTTTTTTTACGTTTGTTTTAAAAAAATCAACAAAACTTTTTTATATAAAAGAAAGAAAAAAAAGTGAGCATTCTCATGGGAATAATCTATCAACCAATATAAAATGAATACAAAATATCACAAAGCGAAGATAAGAAAAATAAAATTAATTTGAAAAAATAAAATCGCAAGTGTTTTTTTTACGAAATGGTTCCAGTTGTGGACAGTAGTAATGATAAGTTTATATGATGTTTGCCAGGAAGAAAAGTATCTGGATAAGTGAAAGATTTTTTTTATAAAAGAGATACTTTTTCAAGCCAATACAATGCTTGTTCACCGGCTTGTTGCAAGGTGACGCCCATGGATACAAACCCATGTTCTTTTATGACAAAAAAATTGTTTTTATTACCAGAATCCACTGCGCTTAAAGCTAGCTCGGCAGACCCGTATGCTGTTTTCTTTCTGGTTTCGGATATTCCCAAAAGACTAGCATTTTGAACAATAAGCTCATTGTGCCCGTGAAAAATGGCCTGGATATCGGGGCGGTTTTTGTACAGGAGGTCGTGCATAAAACTTTCGGATGAAGGCGCTCTTAATCCATTAACAAATACTTTTTTTTGCGCCATATCACATGATGTTACTTCCACAAAACACGAATTATCCAGCGCATTTTTCAACCCTATGCATGTTCCGGTAATAATGAAAGAACTGTTGGAAGTTCTAAAACTTATGTTTCCATAAGAACCTCCTGTATAGGGCGGGGCCAGCCCTTTTTCATGAAAAACAACACACCACTGTTTAAGTTCGTCCAAAAAGGGGTGTTGTGGCGCTTTTTTTTCAACAAATACCGGATTGAATTTTATGCCACTGTATTCTTCATTGCTCATTAGGTGAAAAGTTTTTTTATTTCTGTTGAATCAGGATTGATGATGCCTTTTTCTGTAATGATTTTTGTGATGTACTTTGCAGGGGTTACGTCAAAAGCCGGATTCAGGGCTGATGAGCCGGGGGAACAGACAAGGATTTGGTGTATGCAGCCGTTTTTGTCGGGGCCGTTTTGAAACAACACTTCATCGGGATTTCGTTCTTCTATCGGGATATTTTTTCCTTCGGAGCAATGGATATCAAACGTTGAGGTAGGCGCGGCCACATAAAAGGGTATACCATATTCATGAGCCGCAATGGCTTTTTCCAGTGTCCCGATTTTGTTGGCAGTATCGCCGTTGGCGGCAATGCGGTCGGCGCCCACAATCACCATATCAATTTTGCCTTGCGACATAAGGTAGGCTCCGGCGTTGTCGGGAATGATGATGTGGGGTACATTTTCGTTTTTCAATTCCCATGCTGTTAGCCGTGCTCCCTGGCTGCGGGGTCGTGTTTCATCCGCATATACAAAAATTTTTTTTCCTGCATTGGCGGCGGCATAAACCGGGGACAGCGCTGTGCCATAATCGGTAAAGGCAAGCCATCCGGCATTACAATGGGTTTCTATGCGGCAAAATTCGGGGATTAAAGTGTTGCCGTAAATACCAATTTTTTCACTTGAGTCAACATCTTCCTGAGCCAGTTTTTCAGCTTCGTTTATGGCATGGGCAACAGATTTTTTTCCGGCATTATATACACGTTCCACTGCATAGAACAGGTTTCTTGCCGTGGGACGGGTTGCTTCAATTTCAGTTTTTGCACAGGTAATGTATTCTTCAAAATTGTCAGGCGAACTTTCCATAAAAGCCTGCGCCATGGCGTAGCCGGCAGTAACGCCAATAGCCCCGGCACCACGCACAATCATTGTTTTTATGGCTTCACAGGTTTGCCTGTAATTTTTCGATTCGAAAATTTTAAATTCAAAAGGAAGCAGGTTTTGTTCAATCATAAACACTGAGCCTTGCTCCATCCAAACGGTTCTGTAATTTTTTCCGTTGACCTTCATGTTTTTTTTGTCGTCAGTTATTCCTGTTATTTACTCTGCATCATACCATCCGGCATACATCATATAATTTTTTGAGATGCGGTTTACCTGGCCTTCGAGTAAAGCTTTGTCGATGCTTTTTATTTTTTTTGCCGGCATACCGGCGTAGATACTTCCTGATTCCACAAGGGTGTTTTCAAGTACCACAGCTCCGGCAGCGATGATGCTGTTACTTTCAATTATAGCCCCGTCCATAATTATGGAACCCATTCCGATAAGCACATTGTCGTGGATGGTACACCCGTGAACAATTGCGCCATGAGCAATAGAAACGTTGTTGCCTATGGTAACAGAGGCTTTTTGGTAAGTACAGTGGATAACGGCACAGTCCTGAATGTTGACATTATTGCCAATCCGGATGGAATGCACGTCGCCGCGGATGACTGCATTAAACCACACACTGCACTCGTCGCCCATTATTACATCGCCTGCCAGTGTTGCATTTTCGGCAAAAAAGCAGTTGGAACCCCAGGAGGGGATAATGCCTTTTACTTTTTTTATTAGTGCCATAAAATTATTTTTTATAATCGGGATAATCAAGTGAATAGTGAAGGCCCCGGCTTTCTTTACGTTGCTGCGCCATAGAGATAATCAGAAATGCCACATTAATCATGTTGCGTAATTCGCAGATTTCGGAAGTCAGCACAGATTGATCATAAAGTTTTTCCGTTTCCTGATATAAAATATCGAGGCGGTCCATGGCTCTTTTCAGGCGCAGGTTTGAGCGGACAATTCCAACATAGTTGCTCATTATTTCGCGCAATTCTTTGGTGGTTTGTGTTATCAGGATCATTTCTTCGTTCAGTACGGTACCTTCGGCATTCCAGTCGGGTATGCCGGTATTGAATTCTATTGTATTGATTTTTTCGAGGGAGTCCATGGCGGCACGGTGCGAAAAAACTACCGATTCGAGCAGCGAATTTGAGGCAAGCCTGTTAGCGCCGTGAAGGCCTGTACAGGCACATTCGCCGGTAGCATAAAGATTTTTTATAGACGTTCTTCCAAATTCGTCGGTTTGTATTCCTCCGCACAAAAAATGGGCTGCGGGTACTACGGGGATCATTTCTTTGGTGATGTCAATACCTATGCTCAGGCATTTGGCGTAGATGGTAGGAAAATGTTCGATGAGCTTGTTACTGTCAAGGTGGCGGCAGTCAAGGCAAACGTGTTCGTCGCCGCTGATTTTCATCTCGGTGTCGATAGCACGGGCAACAATGTCGCGGGGAGCGAGGCTCAGCCGGGAATCATATTTTTGCATGAATTCATTACCTTTTATTGTTTTCAGTATCCCGCCAAATCCACGCACAGCTTCGGAAATCAGAAACGATGGCCGTTGTTTGGGATTATACAATGAAGTGGGATGAAACTGAAAAAACTCCATATCTTTGATTTCACCTTTAGCCCGAAAAACCATGGCGACACCGTCGCCTGTAGCAACTTTAGGATTAGTGGTATTGCTGTATACATTGCCGGCGCCGCCGGTGGCTATTAAGGTGATTTTTGATAATATGGTAATGATATTATTTTCGCCTGGATTTAATACATAGGCGCCAAAACACTTGATTTCATCGGAATTTCTGTTTGTTTCTATTCCCATATGGTGTTCGGTGATAAGATCAATGGCATAATGATTTTCCAGGATTTCAATATTTTTATGCCGTTTTATTTCTTCGAGCAGGGCTTTTTCAATAGATGCGCCCGTGTGATCTTTATTGTGCAGCACACGGTGTTCGGAGTGTCCGCCTTCTTTGGCCAGGTCAAATTTCCCGGAAGCGGTTTTGTCAAATTCGGTGCCCCAGCTAATAAGTTCTTTGATGCGCTCGGTTGATTCGGTGATGGTGATACGGACAATTTTTTCGTTGCACAAACCGGCCCCGGCTATCAGGGTGTCTTTGATATGTTTTTCATAACTGTCCGGATCGTACATGACGGCGGCAATTCCTCCTTGCGCATAGTTGGTGGATGATTCTTTTGCCTGCGATTTTGTAACAATGCAGACACTACCCTTTGAAGCTACTCTCAAGGCATAACTAAGTCCGGCGATGCCAGAACCGATGATAAGAAAATCAACTTCTTTTCTCATAGAGATTTTAAACAAAGTTAGTAAATTCAAAAAATGCTGACAGGTAATAAAAACAAAAAAACCCTTCCGTTATGAAAGGGTTTTTCAGGAATGACGGTATGATTATTCCGGGTGAATTGCTTCCACCGGGCATACATCAGCACATGATCCGCAATCCGTGCAAATCTCGGGATTGATTTTATAGATGTCGCCTTCGGAGATTGCTTCCACGGGACATTCATCAATGCATGTTCCACATGCTGTGCAGTCATCAGAAATTTTATAAGCCATGTCAATAGGTTTTTGGTTAATAAACACTGCAAAGATATTCATTTCTTCAAAACCAGGATAATTTTTTTAAATATATATTTTGAAAAGAACAAAATATTAAAAAGTAAGTCGTTTTGGATAGGAATTAAAAAATAGATGATGAAAAAATTGTTTAATTTTTAATAAAAAAATTTTGGATGAAAAGAAATTGAAGCTTATCTTTACAACCATATTGAAAAAATAAACAAAATGGCAACAGCAAAAAAAACAACCAAACCAAAAGTTGAAAAACCCGCTAAAGCTCCTGTAAAAAAGAGTTGCTGCGGTGCAAAGAAAAAATAATTGTGATTAATTAATCCTCTGAGATTTCAGGCATCAATGAATTTTGATGCCTGTTTTTTTTATAAAAAAAATTTATTTTCACGCGTGTTTTTTTTCATTTATTCTGTAATGCTTGATTTTAAAGGGATACAGAAGGTTTATGCAAGAGCAGAATTGTTGATAAATATGTTTATTTTTTTTATTGTTAACGAATAAACAAGTGAATGATTGATAGTACATTTACAAAAAATTATTAAACCAAATTAAAATGGCAACAACAAAAAAAGTAACAAAACCTGCAGCTAAAAAAGCACCCGCAAAAAAAGCTGCTCCCGCAAAAAAAGCAGTGGTAAAAAAAGTAGTAGCTAAAAAAGTAGTTGCTAAAAAAGCCGCTCCTGCAAAAAAAGTAGTTGCTAAGAAAGCAGCTCCTGCAAAAAAAGTAGCAGCAAAAAAAGTAGTTGCAAAAAAAGTAGTTGCAAAAAAAGTAGTTGCTAAAAAAGCCGCTCCTGCAAAAAAAGTAGTAGCAAAAAAAGTGGTTAAAAAAGCAGCAGTAAAAAAACCTGCAGTAAAAAAGTAAAAGACTTTTTAGTGTATGATTTCGGCGCCTGCATTTTTGCAGGCGTTTTTTTTGTAAAATTTTTTTTAATTTCTATTACGTATTCTTTTGTTATTTTTGTTTTATGATTGTTATAGGAATTACCGGAACTATCGGCGCGGGAAAAGGCACTATTGTCGATTACCTGGTGAAAGAAAAAAAATTTGTTCATTTTTCCGTTAGGGAATATCTTACCAAAGAAATTCTTGCCCGTGGCATGGAAGTAAACCGCGACAGCATGGTAAGCGTGGCAAACGACCTTCGTGCTATGCATTCTCCGGCCTATATTGCTGAACAACTTTATGAACAGGCCAGGAATAGCGGCTGCAATTGTATTATTGAAAGTATCCGCACTCCCGGCGAAGTGCAGATGCTAAAACAAAAAGGAAAATTTTTTCTCTTTGCTGTGGATGCGCCTCCCGAAATTCGCTATCAACGAATAAAGCAGCGTGCTTCGGAAACAGATTTTATTTCGTATGATACTTTTCTCGAAAACGAAAAGCGCGAAATGACCACCAAGGATTCCAACAAGCAAAACCTTAAAAAATGTATCGAGATGGCAGATTTTTACATTGAAAACAATGAAGACCGCGAGCATCTTTATCGCAAAATCGCCATTATATTAAAAAAAATCGGCCAACATGACTGAGGAGAAAAATGATGTTTATCATCGTCCCAGTTGGGATGAGTATTTTATGAAAGTGGCGGATACTGTCGCCCAACGTGCTACATGCGACCGGGGACGAAGCGGCTGTGTAATTACCCGTGACAAACAAATCCTTGTTACGGGTTATGTGGGCTCTCCTAAAGGACTGCCGCATTGCGATGAAGTAGGACATTTGTTTAAGCAGGTAACACACGAAGATGGCAAGATTACCAATCACTGTATGCGCACTGTTCATGCCGAACAAAATGCTATTTGCCAGGCGGCGCGGCGCGGCATCATGCTCGACAAAGCTACCTTGTATTGCCGTATGACACCCTGCAGGACCTGTGCTATGCTGATTATTAACTGCGGTATCGTGAGGGTGGTATGCGAAATGAAATATCATGCAGGCAGCGAGTCAGAAGCCATGTTTAAAGAAGCCGGCGTGGAACTGGTGTATATGAGTGAAGATGTTATGAAATACAGTAATCAATAAAAAATGAACAACGGCTGGAAACCTTTGCCGGTAATACTGAAGATTATTTATGTAATCCTTATGTTCCGGGTATTTTTTTCTTTTTTCTCCTTATCTCCGTCTTTTGACCAGGGGTTTGATTTTTTCGGATTTACCCTTTATGGATTGATAGCCATAAACATAGTTTTTATCTTCAAAGTATTGCTGCCGCTGGTTATTTTGTTATGCATGCATAAGCGGTATATGCACACCTGGCTGATAGCAGTGGCGTATTTTCTTGTGAGTTCGCTGAGTGTACTTTTTAATCTGATGAATACTTCGGCAATGCTGGCAAGGGCGTTGGAACAAATGCCCGAATTGTTTCAGATACCACAGGGTATCAGCGAAGACGAATTTAGCACCATGCTGAAAATTGCTTTTGCTCTTTCTATTATATTCTCAGCCCTGTTTGAACTCGCCATCATGATACTATTCTTTGTAAAGCGGAAATATTTCAGGGATTATCGCCCGGAAGAAAATTTGACAGCGGAAAATAGTTCAGGACAAAACCAGTAAACGCTTTTTTATAGTGGTATTGGCAGGATATTTTTCCTGAAGGTGATTTTTATTTTCGCAATTCAAAGTTTTCGCCGAGGTACACTTTACGTACCTGTGGGTCGTTGGCAAGGTCTTCGGCAGTGCCGGCTTTTAATATGGAGCCTTCAAACAGCAGGTAGGCCCTGTCGGTAATGGAAAGGGTTTCATGTACATTATGGTCGGTGATGAGTACACCGATATTTTTTGTTTTGAGTTTTGCAACAATAGTCTGAATGTCTTCAACGGCAATGGGGTCAACACCTGCAAAAGGTTCGTCTAACAGGATGAAATGCGGACTTACCGCCAGAGCCCTTGCAATCTCTGTTCTACGGCGTTCTCCTCCCGAGAGTGTGATGCCTTTTCCTTTGCGCACATGCTGCAGTCCAAATTCATCGAGCAACTCTTCGAGGCGTTGTCTTTGTTGGCTTTTGGTGAGTTTGGTAAATTCAAGTACAGCCATGATGTTGTCTTCTACACTCAACCCCCTGAAAACAGAAGCTTCCTGCGGAAGATAACCAATACCTTTTTGAGCACGCCTATACATCGGTTCATCTGTAATATCAATGTCTTCAAGAAAAACCCTGCCCTCGTTAGGTTTTATCAACCCGACAATCATATAAAAAGATGTGGTTTTTCCCGCTCCGTTAGGACCCAGCAATCCTACTATTTCGCCTTGTTTTACTTCTAACGAAACGTTTTTCACAACAGTACGTGAACGGTATTTTTTTATGAGATTATCCGTGCGTAGGATCATGTATCAATATAAGAATTGTTGCAAAATTACATTAAAAATTAAACCGGAGGGATGCCATCACTATAAATTTATTGGTATGAGGATGGTCCAGGTAGTTTAACCGCCAGATGCCATCGATGCGCAAAAACTTAAAAATGTTTTCGATGCCAACGCCAGCCTCACAATATGGACCTTTGTTAAGAAAATAAGTGCTTTCAGGAAAAAAATTATAATTTTTATTCTTGCTGGTGATACTTCCTACCAAGCCTCTGAAATGTACCACTTCACGCCAACGCAATTTTTTTATCAGCGGGATGCGGTTCAGAAAAAATCCGTCGAAATGGTGAGTGTAGTACCAACTGAAATATGCATCGCTGACAAATTCATAATAGTTCATCGTGTTAAAAGCGTATTCATCCCACAGATAAGTCTCATTACCTTCATGAATTTTCAGCAATTGAAAAGGCAGCGTTCCCCAAACCTTTCCTGCGCCTATCATGTAGCGCGACCAGCCGGCGGTGCCGATATTAAACCACTGCCGGAGCCGAAGATCCAATTTGTGATACTCGTAGTCGCTGCGAAAACAATTTTTTATTCCATAAGAATAAGTAACATCCAATATTGGGTATTTTGTCCCTATGCTTTTGCGGCGAAACGCACCGGAAATAAATTTTTCATTATAGGCAAAATGCGTGAGCAGTTGAATTTCGGCAATAGTAATCACTTCTTTGGTGGTAGTGACGTTTCCTTCTTTGAATTTGAAGGCTTCCTCTCCCGGCAAAGGATAAAGTACCCGGTATTTTAAAAACAGGTCGTTATAAAATCCCATGAACCAGTCTTTCTCCGCAAAGATGAGCAGGTCTTTCGACATAGTTAGTTTTTCAGATTTGTTGCGCGAAAGGATACCCCTGAGAAAATAATCTTCGCTGAAGGCATTGGTGCTTTGGCCGAGTTGTTCAATGTCGTATTTGTATCGGAATCCTACTATGGTATGTGGATTTTTTGAAAACATATAAAAAGCGCTGACACCATATTTGAACGCAACGTCATAAGTGCCATAGGCGCCATGCATCAGCAACTGAAATTTTTTACTCAACTTGCTGCTGGTGCGAAACCCCAGCCTGAATCGCTGGCCTTCTACCGGGTTGATGCTGACCATCTGCAATAAGGGCCCCACATCAATGTACCCCATGCGGATGTAATTCCCGAGAATGGCCTCTCCAATGCCTTTGTAAAGTTTGTATGCCGGAAGTGTTTGCACCGTATCGATGAGTTTATAAACCTGTTGTTCCTCTTGGCTAAGTTCCTCCGGTCTTATTTTTTTCCAATCATCATCTTTTTTTTCTACAGCGCTGTCGGCGATAAATATGGCTTCGGGATTATTGTAGAATTTGGTTTCTTTGGGATGGTTGATGATGAAATCCTTGTAGGCAGTGGTTTTGTGAAGATATATGCCGATTATTTTGCTGGTGTTTTCAGTGATGTTGAGATCGGCTACCATATAATCTTTCACGGGCATCCAGTAGGTGTTGTCCACCAGAGAGAATTCCTGATCGAACAATATTTCGTTGATAATATTGATGTTGGCATCTTTGACGACTCGCATATTAATTTTTACTATTCCGTAAGTGGTGTCGTGCACCCACAGGTTACCCGTATAGGTGAGTTCCTGCGACCGGCGCGGCTTAAACATGATATGATAACACCATCTGTTGCCGATAAAGCCGCTGTCTACCAAATAGTATTTATAATATGATAAGCCAAAATTGGCTATCGGACTGACGAAATTTTTTTCAAACAGTTCGTTGTAGTTGTCGTAAATATTAATCTTTTGGTACGTGTCGCCCAAAAACTGCGAAATTGTTTTGTTTTCCATGCCCGATACTTTGCTGGCTCCAATAATCTCACGGTATTTTTTTGGCTCTTTTCTATAATAAACGTCCGACATGGATTCGGAGAAAAACACCGGGAGATACACTTTTCCGCTGACCGTGGATGTGTCCGAATTTTCAAAAACAAATTTGAACGGACGCAGCAAGATGTTGTTTTGAAGGTTTTCGGAGTAGTTGTTGGCGTCAATCTGCACTTTGGTGTAGGCCTTATACTGGAAATAGTCAAAAAATTCGCGGTTGTTGACAGGCTTGTTGTTGATGACTTTTTTCAGCAGCACCTCGGCGGGATTCTCGCCTGGTAAGATAACAGCCTCGGTCAACTTGTAAGACTTTGTGGCCAGTTCAAAATCTATGTATTGAAATTTGTTTTTCACCACGAATTTTTTTACCGTATAATAACCCATGTATTGCGCTATGAGAGAGTCTTTGGCTGGTTTGGTTTCGATAGAAAATTTGCCATCAAAATCGGTGGTGGTTTGCACGCCGCTACCTGCAAAATACACATTCACAAAAGGCATAGGGTCTTTGGTGGCGGCGTCTATCACTGTCCCCATAATCTTTGTCGTTTGCGATTGGCTGTAAATAATCTGGGGAAACAGCACTAACCATAAAAAAAATACTATGTTGCGGGTATATTTTATAAGCATAAATAACAAACAACAAATATAATAAAACTATAAGGGAAAATTGTGTTTGGATTTCAAAAATGAAATACTTTAGCCCTTCCGGAATGAACCTTTACAATTCACCTTTTTGTGCACAAAATTTTTAATGAAATTATTTCCACACTTCTTCCCTTAAAATACTGAAAATACCATTTTCTGTAAAAAATTCTTAAATTTGCCATAATTCATAAGCTTTAATAACATATAAGATGAAAAATTTACTAATCATTGGAGCACGTGGTTATGGCCGGGTAATATATAATCTGGCCCTTGCCTGCAAAGGCTATAACACCGAATACCACATCAAAGGTTTTCTTGACGATAGCACTGATGCTATGGATGGATTTTCCAACTACCCCCCCGTAATTTCTTCGGTCGAAGCGTACACGGTGCAGCCGGATGATGTTTTTGTATGCGCACTGGGAGAAGTGGAATCCAAAAAGAAGTATTCCGAAATGATCCTCAACAAAGGCGGCGAATTTATCAGCCTGATCCATCCTACTGCAAATGTTAGCACCAACTCGGCATACGGCAAAGGTTGTCTTATCAGCTTTAATGCTTTTATTTCGGCCGATGCACATATTGGCAATCATGTGACCATACAGCCGTTTACCATGGTGGGACACAACTCCGTGGTGGGCAACTGGTGTCATTTGGACACACACATGTTCCTCGGAGGCTATGTAAAGCTGGAAGAGGAGGTTACCGTGCA
>DAOOWO010000030.1:0-13224 GCA_035371225.1 Bacteroidales bacterium
ATCCGTTACGCTACTCATTATACAGATGCAGTATGGCTGGCTGAAGAACTTTCAGCAATTCATATCCCAGCCGAAATCTTATTTTTTAAAAGTGTGGTCAGTGCCCAACGTGATGAAAAATATAGTGAAATCAATGCTTACAGCTATGTTCCCAAAGGCAAAGAAATCTTCTACGGGCTTGATAAATTATTAGGAGCTTTTAAAAAATTGCCCGTTACAAAGTTGTTTGTTTATGGTACGGATGGCTCAGGCTTTGAAAAAATTGACAATGTTTTTTATAAAGGATGGATGACATCGGCAGACTATAATAAGGAGATATCAAACCATGCGATTTATATCAGGCTTGCCATGCATGATGGATACTCAATGAGTGTACTTGAAGCCTTAGGCAACGGGAGTGAAGTAATCTGGAATTATCCTATGGAATATTGTCATTATGTTTCGGGCAATTCAGATGAATTGGCAACTAAAATTGTTGAAATTTCCAGATTGTTTACTAACCGAAATCATGATAGAAATCATGATGCGGAAACCTTGATAAGGCAGAATTTTAATCCGGGCAAAATTTTAAGTTCATTTATCGAAAAAATAATCTGTTGAAAAAACTTTTCGTAAATAATATATCATTAGCCTTCATTACAAGCCTTATATGCGCTGTTACTTGTTTTACGGTTCATATAATTCCGCGTTCAAACAGTATGATAAATTTCAGGACTGAGGAAATTAACCGTGATCATAAAATCATCTCGAATGAGTATTTAACTTCTGTTATTGATGTTCATAAAACGGAACCGGCTTTTGCCAGGCGCCCTCTAACGACTTTTCTTATTGAAGAATTTTCAAAAATAACTTCATTAAATTTTGGCTGGGCATTTACCATTATTAATTTCTTCATGCTTTTTATAGCTGGTATCCTCATTTGTTTTGTTTCATTGGCTGCTGGGCATAATCAGAAAGAAGCAGTGCTAAGTACTGTTTGTTTTTTTCTGAGCTTTTCGGTATTATTTTCTTTTTTTCGTTCAAATTACTCTTATGATGAACCATTACAATACATTTTTATCTTCATTGCCTTTTTGGGTTTATTAAATAAAAAATGGATAATTTCTATTATTGCATTATCATTAGCAATGATAACAAGAGAAAGTAGCGTATTGCTATTGCCTTCGGTAATTTTCTTTTTACTGCCTGAGAATAAAAAATTTATATCATACTTAAATTGGAGATATTTAAAAAAAATCATCATCATTTCGATTCCTGTTTTTTTCCATATGGTATTTCTGTATTTCTATTTGACATATTATGAAGCTTGGGAAAAATCAAAGAGTGATCTCTTAAATCGTTTATATTATTTCCATTTTAATTTTCAGAATACCGACTATGCTGTTGAATCAGTTACTTCTTTGTTTTTTGCAATCGGGCTTCAGTTATATTTAATTTTGTGGTATGTAAAAGATTTGGAAAATACATTTTTGGAAGGCAGGCTTATTAAATCATTTATTTTTGCACTTATTTTAAATTCTGTCATAGTACTATTGTCGACAAAAGCCAGAGAAACAAGATTATTCGCG
This sequence comes from Bacteroidales bacterium, assembly GCA_035371225.1. Lineage (GTDB taxonomy): Bacteria > Bacteroidota > Bacteroidia > Bacteroidales > CAIWKO01 > CAIWKO01. The sequence continues at coordinate 1,569 of DAOOWO010000030.1, forward strand.
TTGCCATTGGTCTTTATATGGCCGATACTTGGCAAGGTTGTTTTAACTGAATTTCGGTTTATTAAAACCGGCATCAGGAATTTAAATACCTGGCTTTCCATTTTGTTTTTTCTGTTTTTGATTTTTGTTGGCATATTAATTTCTAAATATGTTTATACACCTACTGAAATGAATCCGGATGAGAATTTTTTTCATGAATATCTTGGATTTACACTAGTTTTGATTTCATTACATTGTTTGATAAGATTCTTGTGTGAGAAAAAGCAAAAAGCAGCAAATTTACCCGATGCAAAAAAATAAAATACATATTGCTATTGTTGCTCCGTGGTTTCCGCCCCAGACAGGCGTTGCCGTGAACCGTATCGCTGCGTTCGCAAAATACCTGAAGACTGAAGAAACAGATATCTCGGTTTTTACAATCGCTGAAAATAATACGGAAACTAGCGCTAATTCGGAGTTATGTGATGTTTATCGCGTGTCCAATAAGGCATTTCTGAAATTTATTAAAACACAAACCAGCGATACCAAGTTTCTTCATTATTCTAAGGTCCTATGGAATGTCTGTATACGATATTTCATAAAAGACGAATACCGCGGCTGGCAAAAAAATACAGAAAAAAAACTGGAACAGGTACATGCTGGAAAACCTATAGATGTTGTGATTAGCTCGTTTTTCCCGGCAGCCTCCCATGCAGCTTCTTATAATTTTCTGAAAGATAAGCCCAAAATCTTCTGGGTGACCGATATGCGCGATGAGATGAGTTTTAATACGCTGAATTCTTCTTCAGTGAACGATTATTATCGCAAGGTCGAACAATGGATTAATAGCAGGGCGAACATGGTGACAACTGTCAGCAAGCCGATTTTGGATAAGTTTAAGGTTGTACTGAAAAATATAGACCTGTTTGCCGAAATCAGAAATGGCTATGATCACGATCAGGTTCCAAACAACCATTTCAACGATGTTTTTACCGTAATTTATGCCGGTACTTTTTATGGAAAAAGAAAACCGGATACTTTTTTTGAAGCGGTCAGGCAATTGAAAAAAGAAGGCAGGATAAATTTTTCCTGGAAACTAAAGCTGATAGGAGCAAACAGAAATTTTCACATTCCTGATTCTTTAAAAAATAATGTAGAATTCTCTCCTTTTATACCTAATGATAAAATGATTCCCGAATTGTTCAATGCGGATGCTCTTTTGTTTGTTAACCCGCCAACAGGCAACACAGGAGCTTTCACCGGGAAGATTTTTGAATATATTTCTACCGGCAAGCCTATGATACCAGTGACAGTGCTTCATGATGTGGCCGCAGACCTGATCAGTGAATACGGCGTTGGTACACCTGTCGATTTTTATGATATTGAAGGAATTAAACAATCGTTTCTAGGTGCGGCCCAACTATGGAAAAACAAAGAAACATTGCAGATACCTGTTGAAAAGATAAAACTCTTGCACCGCCGTAAACAGGTGGACATATTGTATGATGCCATCATAAATAACTTTGAAAAATGAAAGTGCTTGTTGCCGGACCCGAAGGTGTGCATGTGTTGAAATACTGCGAAATGATGCGGCGTTTTGAGGATATTTCCATAACTTGTCTCACCGAACAGCCCTTTATAAATCCTTATGTTTCTGCTTCCTATGCTATTGCATTCAGGAGTTCAAATCCACTGTGTCTGTTACGGAATTTTTTTAAGTTAAAAAAAATTATAAAAAATATAAACCCTGACCTTATCCATGTGCATCAACTGAACCGTTTTGCGTTCGTTATTTCCATGATTGCAAAAAAACTCTCCATACCTTTGGTTTCCACAGCCTGGGGCAGCGATGTACTTCTTATCCCTCAAAAGAACTGGTTTTATAAGCAAATAACAAAATATATTCTGAAAGACAGTGCTTGTGTTACGGCCGATTCACAACAAATGATCGAGGCTATTCATAATGTTTTTCCTGAGTGCAAAACCGAATTTAGTATTTACGGCATAGAAATGATAGGGGCAGGGATCAAGGAAAATATGATATTTACCAACCGCCTTCACAAACCCTTATATCGCAACAGCCTGATCATTGATTTGTTTGCGAAATTTATTCAAAACCATACAGATTGGAAATTGGTAATTGGCGGTAGCGGTGATGAAACGGAGATGCTGAAACAAAAAGTCTCAGCCCTAAATCTGAATGATAAGGTAGTATTCACAGGTTGGCTGGAAAAAAAACAGAACGATGAATTGTATCGCAAAGCCAGAGTATATATTTCTCTGCCAGAATCAGACGGCACTTCCATAAGTCTGCTGGAGGCCATGTCGGCAGGATGTATTCCTGTGCTGCCCGACATACCTGTGTCGCATGAATGGATCAAAAATGGTGAAAATGGTGTAATATGTGATCTGAAAAAAACGTCACCTATTGATGAGGTATTGAAAATTGATTTTGAAAAGGCATCACAGATAAATAGTAATCTGTTTAAGGATAAGGCCGAGATATTTGTTGCGGCAGAAAAATTTATGTCAATTTATAATAGTATACTTTCAATTTAAAATATACTTAAATTATTTATATGGGAATAATTATAACCATATTTTTTGTGTTTTTCTTTGTTCTACTGTTGTTCTCCGCGTGTAAACACGAAGAAACAATTGTAGAATGCACCGCTTTTGAAATTGATGGCTTTGCTGTAGATAACCTTAATAAACCATTGTCTAATTGCAATATTAAATTAAAACAGGATTATTATGATGATCACGGTATCATCCGTATCGATTGTAGAAGTACATGGAGATCAGACTCATCCGGATATTTTAAATTTTTTACTGATTGTTATTGGGTAAATTTTAGTGCAATAATTTGGGTGAGTGATTCAAATGATCTTAATAAAAAGGGCTTTCTCGTATATCCTGGAATCACACATTTAGCTACTATTCGTCTTAATCAGTAATTTTGTACTATGAATATACTTCTGATCAATCATTACGCAGGTTCACCGGCAATGGGCATGGAGTATCGCCCGTATTATATAGCACAGCACTGGATTAAAAGCGGGCATCGTGTAACTATCATTGCATCATCATTTTCGCATGTGAGATCAGTGCAACCGGATGTTGTTCGAAATACTGAAATCCATGAAATAGGAGGTGTTCGTTATCTATGGATCAAAACCAGTGCCTATAGCGGCAATTCTGCAAAGCGTTTTATAAATATTCTGGAATTTGTTTTTAAGCTGTATCTTAAAAAAAAGTTCATTATAAGAAATTTCAAACCTGATGTAGTCATTGCATCATCAACATATCCGCTCGACATTTATCCGGCAGCTTATATTTCAAAAAAAGCAGGCGCTAAACTTCTTTACGAAATTCATGACCTATGGCCTTTATCACCAATGGAAATCGGGGGCTACAGCAAATATCACCCTTTTATCATGTTGATGCAGATGGCTGAAAATAAATGTTATAAGAGCTGCGACCGCGTTATTTCACTACTGCCAAAAACTCTTGAACACTGTATCAATCATGGGTTAAGCCCTGAAAAATGGTTTTATGTACCTAACGGTATTAATTTAGAAGAAGTCGAAAATAAGGCGGAAATTCCATCACCTCAAAAAAGCAAATTAGAAACGATAAAAACCAAATATAAATTCCTGTTAGGTTATACTGGAAGCATAGGAATGGCAAACGCTCTGGATGCTTTTGTTTTATCCGCCGAAAAACTGTCGTGCGAAGATGTGGCGGTAATCATTGTGGGGATAGGACCGGAAAAGGATAAACTGTTAAAACTGAAAAATGACCATAAGATATCTAATGTGTTTTTTATTGATTCTGTGCCCAAAAATACTATTCAGGACCTGCTCGGCTATTTTGATTTTCTTTTTTTAAGTCTTAAAAAAATACCTTTGTACAGATTTGGCATCAGTATGAATAAGCTTTTTGATTATATGTATTCAGGGAAACCTGTTATACAGGCAATTGAAGCCGGCAATGATATTGTTTCCGATGCAAAATGTGGTTATACTATTAAGCCGGAAGACTCTGATGCTATTGTTGATGCTGTTAAAAAGCTTATCAGTCTCAGCAACGTAGAAAAGAAACAAATGGGGGAGAATGGCAGGCAATACGTGCTGAAAAACCATGAATATTCTGTAATAGCTGATCATTTTATAAAATGCCTTGAATTTGATAGCCAAAAATTGAAATGATGAAAATGAAAATAAACATTACAGGATATGTCATCATGTTGCTGGCTTTTCTTATTCCTGTTTGGGCAAAACTAGTTCCGTTGGTTATTGCGTTGTTATTTCTTTTATGGCTCATCGAAGGTCATTTTAAAAACAAATTTCAAAACATTTTCCGAAACAAATTCAACCTGATATTTATTGCATTTTATCTATTGTACGTTGCAGGATTAATCTATACGACCGATATGGGAAGGGGGGTGTTTGACCTGGAAGTAAAACTGTCGTTGCTTGTATTTCCCCTTTTGTTCTTCTCCGGCAGTAATAGTATTTCTAAGACCAAACTTTCAGATGTGCTGAAAAGCTTTGTGGCTGGATCTCTGGTGATTACTGTGTTTTTGCTTGTCAGGGCGTTTTACTTTTATTTTCAAACTCATGAATTTGTCAGGCTCACATATACCTACCTTTCATTTTATACTTCGCCCAGCTATCTGGCCATGTACCTGAATTTTTCGGTTATGGTGGTTTTTTTTAGTTTTTTGGAGGGAAAAAAATCTAATATTTCTCTTTTTTTGCATGCCTTCCTGATGTTGTTTTTTGCCGGCTTTCTGGTGCTGCTCTCCTCGAAATCAGGTATTATTACAATGGCTATCAGCGTAATTTTTATGTTTATTTTCCTGTTTATCAGAAAAAAATATCTTTTTGTATCAGTGTTGACTTTGTTCCTGCTGGTTTCTGTTTTTTTTGTCGTAAAATTTGCAAAGGTTACTACCGAGAGAATGATGACTGCCATTGATACATTCCTGAATTATCAAGCGGTTTCGAGCACTGCCGAAGAAAGTACATCGGAGAGGATATTGGTTTGGAGAGCCTCTGCACAGATTATAAAAAACAATCCCCTCGTAGGTGTGGGAACAGGTGATGTCAAAGAAGAACTTATGTGCGAATATCAAAATGAGAATATTTCATATGCCATTGAAAAGTCATTGAATGCACATAATCAGTATCTTCAGACCGGCGTGGCCATTGGTATTATCGGCCTGCTATTTTTGCTTTTTACACTTTTTGCTCCAATGTTCAAAGCTATTGAACTTCGCGACTGGATATATTTTGTTTTTTTGTTTTTGATTGTTATTAACCTGTTGTTTGAGTCCATGTTAGAAAGACAGGCAGGTGTGGTTTTTTATGCTTTTTTTAATGCATTGCTTTATAGTGACATGCGTAAAAAACAATTGGAATATGTAAATACTAATTTATAAAATAATGATAAAACTTCTCACCATCGTCGGCGCCCGCCCGCAGTTTATAAAGGCTTCCGCCATCAGCCGAACCATAAAACAGGATTTTTGGGATAAAATAAGTGAAATCATCGTGCATACCGGTCAGCATTACGATGATAATATGTCATCGGTTTTTTTCCGCGAGATGGAAATCCCACTGCCGCTGTACAACCTCGAAGTAGGCTCAGGAAAGCATGGAAAGCAAACAGCCGATATGCTGGCCGGCATAGAAAGTATTCTGTCAAAAGAAAACCCTGACGCTGTGCTCATATACGGCGATACTAATTCCACGCTGGCTGGCGCCCTGGCAGCGGCAAAAGTTCACATTCCGGTGGTGCATGTCGAAGCCGGCCTCAGATCGTTCAATAAAGCCATGCCCGAAGAAATAAACCGCATCATGGCCGATCATGTTTCCACCCTGTTGTTTTCACCTACACAAAAAGGCATCGACAACCTACTAGGCGAAGGCGTGAAACATTGCGCTTTAAAGCCCTATAACATTGATAATCCCGGCGTTTTTCATTGCGGCGATATCATGTACGACAATGCTTTGTATTTTTCCAAAGTTGCCGATGATAAAAGTACACTGCTAAAAGACCTGCGCCTGAAACCCGGCAGCTATGTGCTGGTAACAATGCACCGCGACACCAACACCGACGATCCCGTGCGGCTGAACGCAATTTTCAAGGCAATACAAAGAATCAGCGAAAAAAGCGATATGAAATTTGTCATTCCCCTGCATCCACGCACACGAAAAAAATGGAATGAACTGCCGGATGATACGCTGAAAGATATTATAGAAAACAACAAACTCATCACTATTATTCCTGCTGTGTCGTATTTAGATTTTATTAGTCTCGAGAAAAATGCCAGGTTAATCATGACCGATTCGGGTGGGGTGCAGAAAGAATCTTATTTTTTCAAAAAACCCTGCCTGATACTCAGGGATGAAACTGAATGGGTTGAATTGCTCGAATTGGGCACGGCCTTGTTGTGCGGTGCCAACGAAGAAAAAATTGTGCTTTCCTATAAAGAAATGATGAGCAAAAAGGATTTGCAATTTCCTGAAATATATGGCGATGGCAATGCTGCCAGGTTTATCCTTAAAGAAATTATTGAAAACATATGATGAAATAGTTTGATAAACAGGATTATATGAATAAAAAAAGCCGCTCGAAGAGCGGCTTTTTTTTTGGGAAACATATTTTACTATACCAACCCCTGTGCCAGCATTGCTTCGGCAACTTTTACGAAACCGCCGATGTTGGCGCCTTTCACATAGTTGATAAATCCGTCGCTTTCCTTGCCGTATTTTTCGCAGGTTTTGTGAATGTTGATCATAATATTATGCAGTCTTTCATCCACTTCTTCTCTGGTCCAACTTAACCGCAGGCTGTTCTGGCTCATTTCAAGTCCCGAAGTTGCCACACCGCCGGCATTTGCAGCCTTGCCAGGGCCGAAGAGAATCTTGTTTTCAAGAAAAATTTCAATAGCTTCCGGTGTGGAAGGCATATTGGCACCTTCCGAAACACAAATACATCCGTTAGCCAGAAGCGTCCTGGCATCATCACCGTTGAGCTCGTTTTGAGTGGCGCTGGGCAGGGCTATATCGCACTTCACTCCCCACGGGGTTTTGCCTTCCACATATTCGCAGTTGTACTTTTTGGCGTATTCCGAAATCCTGCCTCTTTTATTGTTCTTAAGATCCATCACGTAAGCCAGCTTTTCGGGTGTAATACCTTCAGGATCATAAATATATCCACCAGAATCAGACATGGTAACCACCTTCCCGCCGAGTTGTGTTGCCTTTTGCGTTGCGTATTGGGCTACATTGCCCGAACCTGAAACAATAACCGTCTTGCCATGAAAATCCATGCTGCGTGTTTTCAGCATCTCGTTGGCGAAATAAACCTGGCCATATCCGGTAGCTTCAGGGCGGATTAAGCTGCCGCCCCAGGTAAGGCCTTTTCCGGTCAGCACGCCGGTAAATTCATCACGGATTCTTTTGTATTGTCCGAACATAAAACCTATCTCACGGCCTCCAACGCCAATATCACCGGCCGGAACATCCGTGTCGGGGCCTATGTATTTGCATAACTCTGTCATAAGGCTTTGGCAAAAACGCATCACCTCATTGTCCGATTTGCCTTTTGGGTCAAAGTCGGAACCACCTTTGCCGCCGCCCATGGGCAATGTAGTCAGACTATTTTTAAATACCTGTTCAAATGCCAGAAATTTCAATACGCCCAGGTTTACCGTGGGGTGGAAGCGCATACCGCCCTTATATGGGCCTATGGCGCTGTTCATCTGTACCCTGAAACCACGGTTCATCTGAAAATCACCTCTGTCGTCTACCCAGGGTATCCTGAACATAAAAACCCTTTCGGGCTCCACCATCCTTTCAAGAATGCCGTTATACTTGGGATTCTCTTCAATATAAGGCATCAACGATTCTGCCACTTCTTTAACAGCCTGATGAAATTCAGGCTCTGCAGGGTTTTTGGCAATAACTTTTGCCATAAATATTTCAAGTTTTTCATTAATTGTATTCATGGTTTTTCCTTTTAAATTTGTAAAATATTTGTCTGACACAAAAATAAAGTTAATATTTAACTAAAGCAAAATAAATTTATTGAAATATTAAAAAAATAAAATAATAATTCAGTAATTTGTGCTACTGATAAAAAAAGTTAATAAATTTGAAAATAAAAGAATAAGGCTAAATACCGAAATATTTTTATGACCGATGAATTAAATACTAACGAAGAAATTACTAAGCTGGCTGCCGAAAGCACCGAACGGTTAAAAGAACTTTCCTGCATCAATCAGACTATACAGATTTTAAAGGAAGAAAAGCCGCTCAGGGAAACATTCCAGAAAATTTGCGGCGTGCTGCAAAAAGCCTGGCAGTATCCTCTGTATACGCAAACTTGTATTACTTATGACAACATGGAGTTGTCGACGCCCGGTTATGAAAAAACCCCCTGGAGGCAATTGCAGCCTTTTAAAACCATTGACGATAAAAAGGGGTTCGTACAAATTTGCTATACCAAAGAGTTTCCCGAAGCCGACGAAGGCCCTTTTCTGACCGAAGAACGCAACCTGATTGAAAACATTGCCAATATTATTTCGGGACATATCAACAGCCTTCTGGCCCGGCTTATCCTGGATAAAACCAAACGAATTGATGTCCTTGATTCGGAACTTTTACAGTCGGAAACGCCCCAAATCAGAGGCAGGCAGCTTTTGCAACGGTTTTTGAATAAGCAGAATTATGAAAGAGATATTTTCCACGACCTTATGTCGTTTAAAGTCAGGGAAATATTAATTGTGGCCAACCTGTATGATGCCTATAACATTGAAAAAGAAGGCCGTTTTGTGGAACATTTCTTAGGAGAATATTATCAACTGAATCTGGTTTCCATGCCGCGTGTTACCGGGGTGTCATCAGCGGAAGAGGTCTTTCGCGAATTGCGGGGAAAACACTATGACATGGTGATTTTTATGATGGGTGTCGACAGGAAAGTCCCTTCGGAAATCAGTGCCGAAATCAAAGCCGGCTATCCCTACATTCCTATATTCATGATGCTCAATAATTACGCGGATATTGAGTTTTATGAAAAAAACCGAAACCTGTTTTCTGCAATTGATGATGTTTTTGTTTGGAATGGCGATCCCAAAGTGTTTTTTGCGATGATAAACTATGTTGAAGATCGCGTAAATGTTGATAATGATACACGTATCGGCTTTGTCAGGGTAATACTCCTGGTGGAAGATTCAGCCATTTATTATTCAAAATACCTGCCCCTGCTGTATTCAAATGTGATGCAGCAAACCCAGCGCATCATTGAGGATGTAGCTTCCGACGAAGTGCTAAAAGTGCTTCGACTGCGTGCCAGGGCAAAAATTTTGTTAGCCAGAAATTACGAAGACGCCATCAGGATTTTTGACAAGTACAAAGATTTTATGCTTTGCCTGATAACGGATGTCAAATACGAAAAAGACGGGAAATTAGACGAAAACGCCGGCGTGAGCCTTGTGCAATATGCCCGCGGCAAGAAAAAAGACCTGCCTATTATTATGCAATCAACTGACAGTGCCAACGCCGACAAAGCTTTCGATCTGAAAACAATATTTATTGATAAAAATTCCTCTACACTCCTGCAGGATGTACAGAGTTTTATTACACATTACCTGGGATTTGGAAATTTTATATACAAAAATGCCGAAGGTAAGCAAATAGCCATTGCCCGGTCGCTTAAGGAATTTGAAAATTATCTTAAAATAATTCCTGATGATTCGCTGGTATATCATGCAAAACGTGATCATTTTTCCCTGTGGCTGATGGCCAGAGGCGAGGTTCAACTGGCACGTTATATTAACCCATACAAAATTCCTGATTTTAAAACCACGCAGGAACTTAGGGATTTTCTGCTCCACGCTATTCAGATGCACCGCAGCGAGTTTAACAAAGGCAAAGTTATCAGCTACGAAGAAGTGGACACTCTGGAAGAAAGCAGCATAATCAGTCTGGCCTCCGGATCCATGGGTGGCAAGGGCAGAGGAGTGGCTTTTATAAATACATTGATTTACAATTTTGATTTCCACAACCTGATACCGAATATCAACATCCGCTGTCCGATAACCTTGATAATCGGCACCGACGAATTTGAATATTTCCTTGATAGAAACAGGCTCCGGAACTTTATTTCAACTACGACAAATTACGACGAGATACGTGCAGAATTTGTGAAAGGAAACCTGGGCGATGGTTTAGTAAAACGGTTAAGAAAAATTCTTAAACTCACCAAAAAACCTATTGCCGTGCGTTCTTCGGGCTTGTTTGAAGATTCGCTGGCACAACCTTTTGCGGGAATTTTTGAAACTTATTTGCTGCCCAACAGCAACCCCGATTTTGATGTATGCCTCAAACAACTGATGACAGCCATAAAACTTGTATATGCTTCGGTGTATTCCAAAATGGCACGCGGATACGTGGAAGCCATAAACTACAACATTGAAGACGAAAAAATGGCAATCGTCCTGCAGGAAGTCGTTGGAAATCAATACGACAATGTGTATTATCCGCATATTAGCGGTGTAGCGCAATCGTATAATTATTATCCGTTTGGACACATGAAGCCCGAAGAAGGTGTGGCAGTTATTGCTGTTGGTTTGGGTAGTTATGTGGTTGACGGTGAAAAAGCCTACCGCTTTTCGCCCAAATACCCTACTACCGAAAATTATACGGCCAAAGACCTTTACAAAAATTCTCAATTGTATTATTATGCCGTCGACCTGAGCAAAACAGATGTAAACCTTATGGAAGGCGAGGGAGCCGGATTAAAAAAACTTGATATTGACATAGCTGAAGATCAGGGCAACCTAAAACATTGTGCTTCAGTTTATGATGCTGAAAGCGATCGCATGTTGCCGGGTATTACCCAGGCCGGCCCGCGTGTAGTAAATTTTTCCAACATCCTGAAGTATAACTATATTCCGCTTGCTGAAACCATCCAGGTGGTGCTGGATGTGGTAAAAGAAGCACTGGGCACACCGGTGGAAATTGAATTTGCCATCGATCTTAACAAGGACAACAAAAACCGCGCATCCTTTTACCTGCTGCAGATCAAGCCTTTGCTGGGCAATGCCATGGATTACGAAATTGATTTGGACAGTATCAGCAGGGAAAACATTGTTGTATACGCCGAAAGGGCTATGGGCAACGGCAAAGTTGATAACATAAGCGATGTGATATATGTGGATGTGGAGCAGTTTGATAAAAACATGACCGAAGCCATGGCGCAAGAAATTGACGAGTTGAACCGTTATATGGTGGATATGGAAAAGCAGTATGTGCTTATAGGACCGGGGCGCTGGGGTACCCGCGACCGTTTCATTGGCATACCGGTCAACTGGCCGCAAATTTCCAACGCCCGTTTTATTATCGAAACCAGCCTGGAGGATTTTCCGCTCGATGCTTCCTCGGGCTCACATTTTTTTCATAATGTGACTTCTATGAATATCGGATATTTTTCGGTTCAGCCTGAGGTTAGCAATAGCTATATTTCATGGGATATGTTGTCGAAACAGGAACTTGTAAAAAAAACAAGGTTTTTCAGGCATGTGAGATTTGAGCATCCGCTCATCGTGAGGATGGATGGCAAAAAAAGAATAGCAGTGGTAGAGATGGCAACGTGAGCCTGCCGG
>DAOOWO010000031.1:0-13113 GCA_035371225.1 Bacteroidales bacterium
TTTAAAAAGGGCAGGTGTCCGAAATAATATCCTGCACCGATGCCAAAAACCATGGGCTCGGTGATTTTAATATTATAGTATCCCAGCATATTCACAGTAGCACCACTTTCGCAATGGGCAGAAAGTTGCATGTGGTCGAAATTCAGCTTCATAATAGTATAGTTTTTAGTGTTTTAGGTGGTCGATATCTTTTAATTCTTCTAGTGAGATGCCGAAAAAGTCAGCATACCGTTTCAAGATATCATCATTTAGTTTTTTGAAGATTTTTACTTTCAGGTGTCTTTTAACTTTCCATTTGGCCATGCCGGTATATTGTGCAAGAGTTTTTAAATCGGAAATACATTTTTCCATATAGTAAGCTATGGGACTAACTTCGCCGTTGATGACCTTTTGCCTGGCTATATTGATTCTTTCTTTGACTATTTCGAGATTTTGGTCAACCACGGGGTCGCGGCCGCCCCAATCTGATTTCAGGTCGTGGGAAAAATTACCGTTTTTTTCCATCTGGTAATGCGTGATTCTGAACTTCCGATGGTCAACGTCAAGATTTTCGATATCTACAATGTTGTTTTTGCTTTTGTTTTCTTTAGTTTCTTCGCCCATGAGGATTGCGGATAAATTATTGTGTTAGATTTCTGTTTTAAGAAAAATTTTCATTTCGGCCTGAGCCAGAAGCTGTTCATTGCAAAATACTTTGCTGCTGATAAGCGTTGCCTCCATTACTTCGTATTCAACCTGTATTTCGGTAGTTATTTCGGTGTTAACTTTTGGGAGGCTGAAAATTTTGAGGTTGCTCACGGCGCCAATGAAGCCGATAGGGATTTTTTCGTTTTTCGATTGACACAGGTATCCGACTCCCAGCGCAGCCGACTGCGCTATGTTTTCAATTATTCCAGGTTCCTGCAGACAGTTGTCTTCTACAAAAATATTTTCCGGAGTAATTTTCAGGCCGCTGAGGGTTTTTTTGTCGGCAGCCGAAATCAGTTTATCCACCATGACTATGGGGGGCCTTTGAGGGATAAGTTTCAATACATCATTACCTTGTGCAATCATAAACTATTGGATAAGATATTCCCACAAGGGGCCTTTTTTATTTCGGAGGGTTCGCATTTTGTTGGTAATTGCCGCGGTGTCTTCATCGGGGAAAACCCAGCGTCTGCCGGTATTTTTGGCACGGTCCTTCAGAGTTGCGGTGTTTACCTCTTTTGAAATAAAATATCTGGGCTCCAGGAGGAGGTCATTTTTGTCAATAATGTTTTCATTTACAGCAATTTCATAAAGTTTTGTTCCCGGATATATCCGCATACCGACAAAGGGAAAAAACACGGTATTTTTTATTTTTTTGCTGTTTTCAAAGGTTTCGTTGATGGTTTTGTCCGTTTCGCCATAACCGGCAAGTATCATAAAATGGGCAAAGGGTACATCAACCATGTTGCAAAGTTCGCTCTGCTGAATAATGTCGTCAACAGTGAAATGCTTTCCGTAGCATTGGAGAACATGTTGACTGATAGATTCTGTTCCAAATTCGATATGGGTAAGCCCGGAGGTTTTGAAAAGCTGTAAAATTTCTTTGTTTAACCCCTTTGGATAGAAGTAGGCTCCCCAACGGATTTTTATCCCCGACCTGATGATTTTTTCGGCCAGTTCGATGTTGTAATCGTTTTTCATATTAAACACCGAATCGGTAAAGAAAATATAATCAATGCCTTTGTCGCGGTAAAGCTTACTGATATTTTCCACGATGAGGTCGGTATTCAGTGTTCTGACAATGCGGCCTTCGATAACGGGATAAGTGCAATAAACACAATTAAAAGGGCAACCTCGTTTTGTCTGTATATTGAGCATACCACTGTGATACCAGTAAAAATCTATCAGATTTTTATCAAAACATAATTGCAAATCCGCCGGATGGAGTTTTTTGTTATTAACAACGATTGCCCCATTTTTTTCGTACACCAGGCCGCCAATGTGATCTACTGGTTTTCCGGCATCCAGGTTTGTAATTAGCTCAACCAGAGATTCTTCACCTTCGCCTACCACTGCATAATCAGGTTTTAACAGGCTGAACATGGCCTGGGGAAAAATTGAAAAACCAGCCCCTCCTAAAAATACTTTATAATCAGAATGATAGTTTTTTCTAAGAAAATCGATGATGGTTTTGTATCCTTTGATAAAATTTGTGGGGTCGTATGAGTTTGCCCCATCGATATTGCGTATTGAAAAACCGATGTATTGGGGGGATAATTGTTCAAGGGTTCGGAGAAAATCTTCCGGGTTGGACAAGTTGAAGTCAAACAGTGTGACCTGATAATCAGGCAGTTTTTGTTCAATATAGGTTGATAAATATGATATTCCTATGGGATATACCGGGTAGGGAACCGTCAGAGTGTTGAGTGAGGCTATTAAGATATTTTTTTTCTTTCCGTTCATGGGGTTTGTTTCCAGAAATAATAGTAGTTAAACCATTGTAACGGGTATTTCATCACAATATTTTCCAGTGTGGCAACATATTCATTAACAATAGTTTTCAATGCTTTTTCACGATGGTGGTAGCTGGCAAAATTCTCCAGTTTGCGCGGGGCTGACGCATAGAAATGATAGTGCGAAGAACTTTCTTTCATGGCAAAAACATATACTACCGGCACGTCATATTTACCAGCCATATAAAACGGGCTTACGGGGAAGTCGGCATCCTGGCCAAGAAATTTGCATGTAATAGTTTTATTTCCAGGCAAATAACGATCACCGTTCATGGCAATAATTTCTTTATTGGACAGGGCTTCACGAATTTTTTCCAGATGGGAGAAACTATCTTTGATGATGATAAATCCTACATTTTTATTTTCGAGTACCGAAGCAAGGTATTTTTTGATGTTTTCGTGTTCGACATCGTACATCAGTATATTGATGCGTGTGTCAAGTCGTTCAAGAAGCTGGCCGGCAATTTCCCAGTTGCCAACATGGGCATTGACAAGTATGCCGCCAGTTTGAGCTTTGGCCAAATCACGCAGATGATTTTCACCGTCAAAGTTGTAGGTAAATTTATTATAACTCCCCGACAGAAGGGCAATTTTATCTACGATGACTTTTCCAAGAAGGCAAAAATTTCTGTACGAGTTCACAAAAGAGTGCGTTTTACTGTAATGGTGGATTTTGTTGAAATAAAAAAAGATGGCTTTGTTGGCTTTAGACGCTGAAAACAGAAAATACACGGCAACAAATTTTAGAAAAAAGTAGGCAAAAGATACCCCCAAATATTTGATGATAAAGACAAAAATTTTATAACCGGCTACACCTCCGCGGGTTTTTCCTTCCCATTGGGTCATTTGTTTCTTCTGATTTTATACTGCTTTGGAGTTGACACGGGCCATGACATAATCGTAAAAATCCTGGAGGGTACGCACGGTAGCCATTTCTTCGCCTTTTACCTTGAATCCGAAGTTTTTTTCGATGATTACGATAATATCTACAAAATCCAGACTGTCGATACCCAGGTCGGTTTTTAATAAGGCCTCGGGTTTCAGTTGTTCGGGTTCCAGTTCGAATTCTTCGATTAAAAATAGATTTATTTTATTGATTACTTCTTCTTTGTCCATATAAATTGCTGATTTTACAGTGCTTTTTTTATGATTATTGTTGAATTGGTGCCTCCAAAACCAAAAGAGTTCGACAAAAATACATCAAAATCTTTAGTTACCGTTTGCGGGATGATATTTAGTTTTTTGGAATATTCGTCGGGTTCTTCAAAGTTGATATTGGGTGCAATAAATGAATTTTGCATCATAAGTGTTGCATACACTATTTCGCTGGCGCCGGCCATCCAGCATTCGTGTCCGGTCATTGATTTGGTGGAGCTGACCGGGGGGCACTTATCTGCAAAAACATCGGCCAGTGCCATAGCTTCCGAGATGTCGCCGTGTATGGTTGAGGTGGCATGAGCGTTGATATAATCAATATCGCCGGGTGTCATACCGGCATCTTTAATCGACATCCGGATGGCACGTATCAGTCCTTCGACATTGGATTGTGAAATATGCTCGCCGTTGGATGAAAACCCGTAACCAGCCACTTCGGCAAGTATGGGGGCGCCGCGTTTTACGGCTGATTCGTAACTTTCCAGAATGACTGTTGCGGCTCCGCCACTAGGTACGAGTCCGTCGCGGTTTTTGTCGAATGGGCGTGAGGCTTTTTGCGGCTCTGCTTCACGGATGGAGAACGCACTCAATGCGTCGAAACTGCCCATGGCAAAAGGATTGACTTCTTGTGCTCCGCCACACACTATCATATCTTGCAATCCGTGTTTAATAAGGAAATAGCCCATGCCAATGGCATGTGATCCGCTGGCACAGGCTGCGCTAATCGTAAAATTGATACCCCGCAGTTTGAAAATTACAGAGAGGTTCATACTAACGGTGGAGTTCATTGCCTGAAAGATATACCCCGAGCCAAGGAGCATAGTGTCTTTTTTTTCACGGACAATGTCGGTAGACTCAATGACTGCCGCCGAGGAACTGTCGTTGCCAAACAGTATCCCTGCTTCGTGTTTCTGGAGGTAATCACTATCAATGTTGGCATTTTTTAATGCTTCCAGAGTAGATAGGTAGGCATATTCGCCCTGATCGGCGAGCCCCACTCTCAACCTTCTGTCAAGGATGCCTTTAAGGTTGGGTTTTTCGACGATACCCGACAGGGCCGAACGAAATCCCAGTGCTTTGCGTTCTGGCATATAACCTATTCCAGACCGTCCATGATATAATGAATCTTTAACTTCTTCAAGGTTTTTCCCTATACAAGAATAAATTCCCAACCCTGTGATGACAACTCTTCTCATTTTTTTCTTGGCTTTCTTAACTTTTATTTTTTTAGGTTACAGGACATCTAATTATTGCTTATAAACAACTGGTTTTGTTGAAATACCTGCCAAAGCCTGACTCAGAAGTGATTGATGGCTGTTTAATATTATGTATAAATACCGCCATTGACTGATATCACTTCGCCGGTTACGTACGATGCTTTTTCGGAAGCCAGAAAACCAACTACTTCGGCTACTTCTTCCGGTTTGCCAAATCGTCCGACAGGTATCATTTGTTTCAGCATAGTTTCATCGAGATATTTGGTCATGTCGGTCCTGATATATCCCGGCGCCACCGCATTTACAGTGACATTCTTTTTTCCTACTTCCTGTGCCAGAGCCTTGGTAATGCCTATCACGCCGGCTTTGGCGGCGGAATAATTTACCTGCCCGGGTAAACCCTTAATACCCGAAAGGGATACAACGTTTACTACACGGCCGTATTTGTTTATGAGCATATCTTTTATCAGACGGCGGGTAATAAAAAACATGCCATTCATGTTGGTGTTCATCACCTGTTCCCATTCTTCATTTTTCATCCACATCAGCAAGGCGTCTTTTCTGATGCCAGCGTTGTTGACAAGTACCTGGATGTATTTCTCGGGATTGTTTTTATACCACTGTTCCAGCGCGTATTCGATGCTGGCCTGCTGCGAAATGTCGAAAGGCATCAATTCGCCGGTTCCGCCATCATTGGCTATAGCGGCCAGAGTTTCTTCGGCGGCTTCTTTACCGGATAGATAATTAATAAGGACATGATATCCCATTTCGGCCAATTTCAGGCATACTGCCCTGCCTATGCCTCTTGAACCTCCGGTGACTAATGCTATTTTCATCTTATATTATTTGTTATTCAATACTTATAATGTTGGTTATTGATAAATCCTAAAGTACCAACAATCATTATAAATCATTGGATAGTAGTTGTATGTGCTTTAAAAAAAGGTTTTTTATTAATAGTGTGCAAAGATAGTATAAGTTTTATTATTGTAATGAATTTTTTTGGGCAGGTGGTGGTCCGAAAACCACGTTTTTATCATTACACTAACCTCAACAATGCCTGCTTCGATATGCGCTGTATAATGCATTTGTTTTAGTAAACTTTTCTTTATGCTTTACAAACCTGGCCTGACCGGACGAAACCCAATACAGAACAAATCTATTCAAACACTGAACTCCCGGTCAGGCATCAGGTAATTTTATTTATTTCTTTTTAATATCAGACCGTAATGATGTGTTAACTCTCTTGAAATTAATGAAATATAAAAGATAAATGCCAAGTCCATGCATAATAAGCAGCAGCATGATAAAGCTTATGGTTTTTAAAACATTTATTTCATAATAGTTGCTATGTTTTACCAAGGTGCCGTCGGTAGTTCTGATTACCGGGTTTAAATACATTCGGGTATAATTATTCCAGGGTTCGGTATCGAAAATTTCTGCCCTGAGATATGAATCGGAGGGCTTGATGTGGTATGAAATCTTGTTTTTGCCGGTTACCGTTTTTACCGTATTTCCCCAGTTGCTTTTTAAGATGATCGAGTCAGATGCTTTTTCCAGCACCAGTTCGTAAGTGTTGTCTAGGATGGAAACACTTAGGATGCGGTTCATTTCTTTTCCGAGCCAGCCGCGGGTAGCGTAGCAGGCGCCTTGGCGTAAACTTTGTAAAATGCAATCTTCGCTCATGCTATCGGCGCTAATCATGGTCCAGCATATTCCATTATCCCCATCGCTTATCCCGTGCGAGTCGTCATTCCCCAGTAACCATACTGCATGGCCATAAGAGAGGCAGGCATCCCATTCAGCCACCGAAGTTGCCATCGGGCTCAGGCCTTCTATAAAGTCATAGTCAGTGAGGTATTTGAGGTCGTCTGGGCGGTAGCTGTGTTTAAACGCTGGGTGGGCAAGGGCAACCATAGCGCCGGTATGTTTTAACTTGTTTATAATTAATTGTTTATGGCTAATACACTGCAGGAACGGAAAATCGAAGACAGTAGATTTTTTTGAATTTATGGCTAATTGATGTGTCCAGTTGGTGTTGATACCGTGTTCATATGCCGTAATATATAATTGCTGGTTTTTATTTTTTGGTGCTGTCTGATTGTAATTGGAAATAGATATTAAATTATAGCCCAGATAGTTGTATCTTTCAACTAATTCATTTACGGAATTCTCTCCTTTTGCAATGCCGCCAAAGGTTCGGGAGTGGGCATGAAAATTTGCTTTTATCCAGTTTGCACTGAGGTCGGAATAAGGATTGTAAAAAAAGTTTCCCTTGAACGGCTGAGGATCAATAAAATCGTAAATTTTTGTGCAATAATAGGGTAGGGTAATTAACGTAAATAAAATTATCAAAATGGTTACTAAGGATTTAAACCATTTTTTTCTTCTTAATTTGTTTGTAATCATCTGTTTATTGAATAAAACGGATTGTTACCTTAAATCAGTTGTTCATTGAAAAAGTACTTTTTGCCTCTTTTAGTCTGTATATGAATACGTTAAAAGCGGCTTTGTTGTTTCTGTGCAGGCGGATTACGGCTCGGTTGTCGAAAGTTTTGTAATGATTCAGCAGGTTTGGGTCGGGAGAGGCAAAGTAACGGCTGGTTGTAATATAATAAGCATCAGAGTTTTGCTCAATCATTCCGCGCCGTTCGTTAATCAGCATGTACTGGTGGCTTTTTTCTTCAGTACCCCAGATGTAGAGTTTCTTTTTTAACGGGTTGGCGAGGTAAAATTCAATATGTCCAGCCGGAAACCAGTTATGGGTAATAAAAACAACGTTGTTGCCGATGGCTCCGCTTTTCAGGTCGGCGGTTACCATTTTATCCATTTCTTGGGTTACCTGTTTCCAGCCATACATATCCAGACTGATATCGTTTTTGCCCAGTTTTTCTTCATCAGTGTTTGATCCGGGATTGATAAGTCCGAAATTAATTTGCAACAAGCCCAAAACAATTATGACACCAAAAAATGCCTGGCTGGCCAGCGCCAGTTTGATGGGTTTGTGATAGGCATCAGCATATTTTTGACGTAATGCCAGAGCCGCGAAAATAATCAGGGACAGATAGGCCGGGCCGCTCCAATGGGGCAGGGTACGGTTGAAAAACGAGGTAAGCAAGGTCGCAAAAATAACAGGAAAGCTGGTGAACAACAGCCATGAAGTTATTGTTCTGTCAAAATCTTTTTTATGCCTGAAAAAGTATATCAGGCACGAAATTATGATGACAATATTTATGGGGTTGTTATAAAAAACCTGTCCGGCCAGTTCGGAGGCGAAATAATCAAAATGCAGAACGATGTCCTCGAGTCTCATCCTGTTTCCGTGAAATGAAAAACTGGCAAAATTGTGGTTAATATTCCATATCAATACAGGCAAAAAAAGCAAAATGGAGATCATGCCTGCAAGGTAGAATCTTGGTTGTCTGAACCATGCTGCTTTTTTTTCTTTCAGGGCCATACATAGCATTCCGAACCAAAGAGCCAGGGCGGAGTATTTTGACAAAAATGCCAGGCCTGCCCCTATGGCGAAAAAAAACAGGAATGGCCATTCGTGTTTTTCGGCGGTAAAAAATTTTATTGCAAAAAGTAATGAAAGCAACCAGAAAAAAGTCAAAGGGTTGTCGGGCAAAACAAAAGTACCTGAAATCACAGACCCGTAAAAGGAAGCCGAAAAAAGTAATGCGGCATAAAACCCTGTCATGCTGTCTTTTATAGTTTTTCCAATATGGAATATCAACAAAATGTTCAGGGTGCCGATAATCAATGGTACGGCTCTCAAGCCTATGGCAGAAAAGCTACTTCCAAATATCGACGAAGCTTTTACCACTAGTGCAATCATCAGTGGATGGTCGAAGTAGCTCCAGTCCAAATATAATCCGTAGGAAAAGTAATAAGCCTCATCAATACCAAGATTGGTGAAAAAAGCAATAAAAAATCTTATCAAAGTGTTGATAATTAATAAGATATAAAAATATTTTATTGCTTTTTCCTTCATTTTTTATTAGCCGTGTTATATAACATCCGATCCTTTTTTGATCAGCCACAGACTACCGGTGAGTTCATAAAATTTTTCGAGCGGCAGGGTAGTCTTGAGAACGCTATTAAAAAAGTTGTATTTCAATAGATTATGATCGATGATTTTGTCGGCCATTTGCCGGTAATAAATTGTCCCGGGCATAGGTGTCAGGATAGTATAACCGGCATATACCACGCGGTGCGAGGATGCGTATTCGGCCAGGGCTTTAAAATCGTCTTCGGTGTAGTCGTTGGGAATTACATAATTTCCCCTGAGCATGATGCCGTTTTGGTCGAAAATGTCGATAGCTTTCTTGATTAATGATGCAGACGATGATTTATTGTATTTTTTCAGCTCTTCTTCGCGGAATGATTCAAAACCGCAGATGACCACTTTTAATCCGTTTTTGGCCAACTTCTCAATAAGCCAGGGATATTTCACCGTAGTATCGAAACGGATGTCCATCACAAATTCTTTTTCAATGCCTTCCTGAGCTATACGGTCAAATAGTTTGCTGATAAAATCCACATCCACAATGGTATTGGCGTCGGCAAAACGCACAATTTTGTATTCCGGAATTTGTTTCAGCTCATCGATAATACTTTCCATACGGCGCTGATAAAAGCGCTTGTCGAACTGGGGCCAGATGGAACAGAAAGAACATTCGTAGGGGCATCCCAGGGAAGTAAATAAATAAGTAGCCGGAAGCGGCCTGCCGCCGACAATGTATGTGTTGATCCACCGTTTAAGGAAATTCCGGTCGGGCATGATAAAATCTTCGCGGGCGGCATTCCAGGGTGAACGGGGCGCCTTGGTAGGTTGCAAGGTGTTGTTTCTGTTGATTTTGAGGCCGCCGATGTGGTCGAAAGTCTTGTTTTGCGAATGTGCAATGACGACTGTTCTGAAAATATCTGCCGACTGGCCAGGACAGACCAGGTCAACTTCGGGCAGGGCAAAATCGTCCGGTGCCAACACGGTATGCAAGCCTCCGGCAACAGTAAGTATGTGGGGATTGAATTTTTTTGCTTCGCGAAATATTTCAATGCCATAGGGAAATTCTGACGCAATAAAGGTAACACCGATAATATCAGGGTTGATTTGCGCGAGGTATTGGCTGATAATCACTGGTAAGGGAGGGGCATCGGGATGAAGGTCGTATTCTCCTTTGAGGTCAACGAGATACACATCAAAATCTTTTATGGCCGAGGCTATAGTGAGCAAACCCATGGGAGGGCCAACAAGTTTTTTGTGTATAAAATGTTTTGCTTCTGCAGGAGCATATTCCAGAATTTTATTTTCGGGCGAACGGGGCGGATTAACTAAAAGTATTTTCATAAAAAACAAATGAGGGCAAAGATAATTTTTTTTGTTCAGTTAGTTTTTATTTGATTAAAGCAAAAGGTTATCAGAGACTGGCTGTGCCGGAAATACTAAGGGTTTTATTTGGATTCGTGGGGTGTATTCATATCCAAGGTATTGAAAATTCTTACTATCAGCTATTTATTTTTACATAATTTTGCCGTCGAAATGGCCAATATTTTGGTGGCATCGGTGCCTTTATCGGGGCATGTTAACCCTGCTGTTCCGCTAGTAAAAAAGCTGGTTGCTTCGGGGCATGAAGTGCGTTGGTATTGCGGAAAAAAATTCCGGCAGCAGATAGAAAGCACCGGAGCAAAGTTTTACCGGTTTAAAGAAGCCAGGAGCTTTCATGATAATACCATCAAAACCGAATTTCCAAAGCTGCCGGAGAAACCTCTTTTGAGGCATGCCTCTTTTTATATCAAGCATGTGTTTTACGACAATATGCTTGGGCAATACCTCGATCTGCACGAGATACTCCGTGTGTTTCGTGCGGATATCCTGTTGACGGATGAATGGTTTACCGGCGCCATACCTTATGCCGAAACCAAAAAGCTTCCCTGGGTTGTGTATTGTAATTCCCCGTTGTTTTACTATGATGATGAGGTTCCTTTTCCCGGGGCTGGCATTTACCCGCGATCCGACAGGTATGGAATTCACCGCAACCGTATTGTTAACTGGATGACTACCCGGCTGTTTTTTGGCAGAGTGCAGCGCTATATTGACCAAATACGTGATGAGATTGGCCTTCAGCCGATGAAACATTTTTTTCTGATAAATAATATTCATATCAGCCGCTTGTTTATTAAATTCAACACCAGGGCTTTTGAGTTCAACTGGAAGAATCTTCCCGAACAGATTCATTTTGTGGGTCCCGTTATACCTGAATTTAATAAGCACGTGGCTTATCAATGGCTCAACAGTCTTGATGGTAGCAAGCCTGTTATATTTATCACACAGGGATCAGTAAACATTGATAATTACAATAAGCTGATAGTTCCTTCCCTTAAGGCTGTGCAAAATATTGACGCACAAATACTTGTTGCAGCCGGAAAAGAGTTTGTTGAAGACCTGAGGATACAGTTTCCACAGAAAAACATAATTATTGAAGAGTTTATGCCTTATGCACTCATTTTGCCAAAGGTAAGCGTGATGATTACCAATGGCGGTTTTGGCGGCGTAATTACAGCTCTGAACTATGGCGTTCCGCTGGTGGTAGCGAGCAACTCAGAAGACAAGCCCGAGATTGCAGCAAGGATAAAATATTTTGAGGTGGGAATAAACCTGGGTACGGGATATCCTACTCCCAAAAAGATTCTTCATGCCGTGACTGAAATTTTTTCCAACCCTGTATATAAGTCAAATGCCATGCGCATCAGCGAGGATTTTCAGCAGCATGATGCCCCAGCAGAGGCTGCAAAACTCATCGAAGAGGTTTTGAGAACCGGGAACTGAGATTTTTGTTCATCGACACCTAAAAAAGTTTAATTTTGCACTCTTTATCTTGTAAAATATGCAGGGCATAATACGCATTTCAAACCTGAAGAAAACCTATAAAGGTAATCCTGACGAAATACTGAAAGGTGTTGATCTGGAAATTCTCCCCGGAGAATTTTTTGGATTGCTGGGTCCTAATGCAGCCGGAAAAACCACCCTGATTTCCATTATTTGCGGATTGCTTAAGTTTGACGAAGGCAGTGTTATTGTAAATGATATTGATATTGCAGTACATTACCGGAAAATAAATCAGTTTATCGGGTTGATACCTCAGGAAATTGCTCTCTATCCGACTCTTACGGTGAGAGAAAACCTGGCATTTTTTGGGGAAATGCACGGATTGTCGGGGAAAATGCTGAAAAACAAGATTGAAGAGTATATTGAAGTGGTGCAACTGGAGCATCATGCCGGTAAACGAATTGCCACTTGTTCCGGTGGCATAAAACGCCGCGCCAACCTTGCCGCGGGCCTTATTCATGATCCGGCGATTGTTTTTTTGGATGAGCCTACCCTGGGGGTGGATGCACAATCAATGAACCTGATTTATGATTATTTGCAGCGGCTTAACGGAACCGGAAAAACCATCATATACACCACACATTATATGAAGGAGGCTGAAAACCTTTGTAACAGGGTTACCATCATTGACGATGGCAGGGTAATATCCAAGGGTACCCCTGCAGAACTGATACAGAATAATGCTGGGTGCAGCGATCTTGGACAGGTATTTATAAAACTAACTGGTAGAGAATTAAGAGATTAACCTATGAAGCATTTGTGGGCCGTAGTAAAAAAAGAATATATTCAGATCATCCGCGATATTCCCGGATTGATTATCCTTTTTCTCATGCCCATGGTGCTGATTCTTG
This sequence comes from Bacteroidales bacterium, assembly GCA_035371225.1. Classification (GTDB taxonomy): domain Bacteria; phylum Bacteroidota; class Bacteroidia; order Bacteroidales; family CAIWKO01; genus CAIWKO01. The sequence continues at coordinate 12,593 of DAOOWO010000031.1, forward strand.
CTGTGACTGGCACACAGGAAAATGCTTTTGAAGAACTTAATGATGCCAAGGCAGACATCCTGTTTGTTGATAACGATCATGAATATCTCAGTAAGACTATTGAAGATGGTCTGGTCAAATCCGGATATTTTCATGTAATCAAAGAATTTCGGGGTAAGCCGCTTGATGTGTCGGCGGCACAGCATGAAATTGCTGCAGGAAATTATCAGGTAGGCATTGTCATCAATCAGGGGGCCACGGCTTATGCTCGTGAAAAAGCCCGGCAAAGGATACATAAAAGTTTTATCAGCGATACAGTGCCCTTAGCTGCTAAAGTCCAGAATGATCAGGTAAAAACTGTGAGCATAATTTACGACCCTGCCACACGGGATTCATATAAAAATGCAGTAACCAGTTCGTTGCAGCGGTTGATTCTTTCAGTGGAAGTAAAGATTATCCTCAGCACTTTTTTCGACGCCCTGCCGCAGGAGCTAAATACACAATTGCAGCAGCCGATAAAGAAATTTTTGTTGGAGCAGTTG
>DAOOWO010000032.1:0-13105 GCA_035371225.1 Bacteroidales bacterium
CATTAAATGATTTTAAAGAACATAAAACAATTGATATTCAAAAAGGATATCTCAATGGTCGATATGGTTCAATACCTTTTTTAGGTAACTTACAAGATTTAAATTGGCATAGGTATGATATTAACGAATAGGCTTTTTGAAAGGGTTCCGCCTAGTAGAGAAGCAAAAAGTATCTACATTTTTTGTGAAGGAGCCAAAAGAGAATTAGATTATTTTGAATATTTCAAAGAATTAGATTCACGTATTAACATTGAGGTATATAAGCTTCACCCCCATGAAGACAACTCTCCACAAGGGCTATTAAGAATTGCTGAAAATTGCATTATAAAATCAGATGAGAATCAAAATCCCAAGTACAACTTTATTGAAGGAGATGAAGTCTGGATTGTTTTGGATATCGACAAAGATAAAGATGTATCGAGAGAACCTCAAATAGAAATTATCAAAACTGAATGCAGTAAAAGAAAAGACTGGTTTTTAACTCTTAGCAATCCTTGTTTTGAAGTTTGGTTGTACTATCATTCATTTTCTAAGAAGCCACAACTTAATAATTCTGAAAAATGCGCAACATGGAAACAACACGTTAATCAGGCTATTAAAGGTGGATTTGACTCAAGAAAACATCCTATTTATATCGAAGTAGCTAGTGTTAATGCAAAAGAGAACTTTGAACTAATTGAGGATAGCCCCGGGTTGGGAAGTACGGAAGTTTATAATTTGGCAGATTCGATTGTTCCTTTATTAAAAGAAAAAATAGAAAAAGCTCTAAAACAGATTCAGGGAGAATAAAGTACGAACGCCCAACACATGGCATAGTACATGAGGGTTTCAGAAGTTTACAAGCGTTTTGCAATCATCAGATGACTGTATAACGGGCTATACGAACCAAAAGGAACTTTACCCTTACGCGAGACAGAATAGTTTTATTTCCCGGTATCCGAAGGTTTGGCATTTGTTCCTTTGCCGGGAACAGTGCCGCTACTTGATCCATTGTCTGGAACAGATTTACTATCACCCCACAAAGCTTCCGAAATCAGGTTAAGTTTTCTGACAAAATCATCTGCCGCAAAACCGGAAACAATAGTTAATGCTATCAAAAAATTCGAATAATTTGCCGTGGTCGTATAATTTAAAAGATTCCCTTCTACCAACATAAATAATATTGGTCCTATAACAGCGCCAAGCAATGGCAACAGAAAATACCATGGCCACCAGATTTTAAAATCAAATATTCTTTTATAACAGGTTACTCCGATAAAACGGTATATCATCCGCAACTGCGACCCAAAAGCGCCACAAACAGCAAACAGCAATAATAACAAATAATAGGAAGACCGTTTTTCCGCATTCGATTTAAAAGCCAATGCTTCGATAGCCTGGTAATAAGAATCTTTACTTGTCGTCACCAGAGAATCAGTGACGCCCATCGTGGTATCTTTTGCCAATCCTAACAACAAAGATTTACTTGTATCATCAATGATTATCATCGATCGGAGAGTATCTGTTTTCTGATCATACTGAAACCACGATGGTCCGGGATTTACGATCAGTGAATCAGGATTATTCCAATAAACAGCAAAACAGATACTATTTCTTTTATCAAGTTGTATGTTTATTATTATATAAGCAACAAATAATACTATTGTAACAAACACAATCCATCCGGCAGTAAGTTTCGTTTCCCAATTAATGTTCGAGGTGTTTAACAATCCTGCCGCAGCAGAAGAAGTATTCGAATCAGAAGGTTTGTTAGTGCCATTTCCGCCAGTATTGGCTGCCTGTGCCGGATCATGGTTATCCATTGAAGGGGTATTGCTTGTACTGCCTGCCGGATTATCAGCAACAGGTGATCCATTGTTTAATGTCGGGTTTGAATTTTCCATATTTATTTATTTTTTACATAATAGCTGATTAATATTTTAAAGATGTAAAAATATTAAACTCTCATTAACAAACAAAATTCCCGGTGAATTTTTTCACTAACCCGATTATACAAAAGAAAATTGTAACCAGACCATGATTTCTGAATATATCGGGACAAAGATGTATTACAAATTCACATTTGGGATATTTGGATAGAAAAGTATTTGTCAAAGAGGACAAACAAACAACTTAAGTGATTCTGAAAAGTGTTTTCCGGGACTATCCGCGGCGGACATTTTTTAAATTGGCAATATTTGATTCCTGTAGGCCTGCATCGGACAGATTGTAAGCATTCGTGCATGGAATATAATAAAGACACTCAACAAGAATTGTAGATTGAAAAATTGTTAATTTTGCAAAAAAATTGCGTCTCCCGAAAAATCAAGCAAATGAATAAACTTTTTCTATTCATTTTTTGTTGTGGTCCGTTATATTTATTTGCACAGTCCAATGAGGCCCATTTTACCTCAAATGCTCATAAATCAGGTATCGCAGCCCGATCGGGCTTAGATAATTATATTTACAGTATCCAACTGTTTGGCAACAACTTTTTTGCCCGCTCTAATAAACATAAAGAAATTGAAAAATGTAGTTTTAAAAACGGGAATATTAAATCCACCATTAAACATTACCCCAAATTCACTATCGCTATACATAGGTTATCCGAAAAACCTGCAGGCAACCCACCGAATCAAATTGCCGAGATCAATAAAAAAATAAAAAAAATTTTTCATTCCAGCGAATCGGCAGGCATATTTTCAAATAACAACGGGGTGAGTGTCATAGTCGGAGAATTATCCAATGTGGTGGAAGATGGCTCGGTAATGCCTCCTCCCTATCCCAAAGTAAATAAATTCCTGAATTCGTATCCGCAAAATTCATTAATGGGCTATCTTTTGGGTTCGGTCTTCACACCCTCCGGCTTTTATATTGGCTTATCCGTTCCCGTTCCGTATACCAAAACCGGGACTTATCATTAAATAAAACTGCTTACGCCCGGATAACAGGAGTTTTGTTATAGATACAAGCATTTTGAACACATGCAAACAGTGAAATGTTCATGTTTGATTTATCCAATCAAAAAAATCAGGGATGCCGCTTTTTAAACTCATCCACGCCCTGTTGCAGGAATTGCACAAAATTATCCGGATTCAGGTCGTAGGCCTTGGGTTGTGCGAGTTCTGCTTTTGGTACATCAACCTTGTCTTTCAGCTCCACGAAAGGATCTAACAACACATAATAGGGTTGCGCATTGACATTGAAAAAGTACACCTGGAAATCGGCAAATTTTTTACCGATGGTTTTCTTCACCTGCCCGTCGTATTTTGATGTAACCCAATCGGCCTGTTCCATTTCTTTTTTGTCGTCCACATACAGAGTAATGATAAGGTATTCTTCCCTGAGAATCTTGAGCACCCTCGGATCTGACCACACATTAGCCTCCATTTCGCGGCAGTTAACACACCCGTGTCCGGTAAAGTCAACAAATACGGGCTTATTCTGCGATTTAGCACAGGCAATACCCTGTTCAAAATCATAATAACCCTCTAATCCGTGAGGCAAATGCAGAAAATCACTGTATTTAGATTTCTCGCAAAGGTCTTTGGTATCATTGCTGCCTTCGCGCACTATCTTGTTAATATCAAAATCAAGAGATTGCTGGGGTGGTATGTAACCCGACAGCACTTTCAGCGGGGCGCCGAACATGCCGGGAATCATATACGCTACAAAAGAAAAAGTTATTATCGCCAGCATCAGCCGGATGACACCTACATGTTTTACATCACTGTCGTGAACAAATTTTATTTTCCCCAACAGGTAAAAACCCATAAGTGTAAAAATCACTATCCACAAAGCCAGGTAAACTTCACGGTCGAGGATGCCCCAATGGTAAGTCTGATCGGCTATACTCAGGAACTTCAATCCCAGTGCCAATTCGATGAAACCCAAAACCACTTTTACAGAATTGAGCCATCCGCCTGATTTTGGTAAGCGGTTGAGCCACGAAGGAAAAAAAGCAAACAACGTAAACGGAAATGCGAAGGCCACCGAAAAACCCAGCATCCCGATGATTGGTTCAAGCACCTGCCCGCTGGCTGATTTCACTAAGATGGCTCCTACAAGCGGACCTGTACATGAAAACGACACCAGAACCAGCGTAAATGCCATAAAAAAAGACCCCAGAACGCCTCCTTTATCAACCTGTTTATCGGTTTTATTGATCATCCAGCTCGGCATTGTGATTTCAAACATCCCGAAAAACGAAGCAGCAAATACTAAAAATATCAGGAAAAACAACACATTGGGGATCCAGTGAGTACTGAGAAAATTAGCGAAGTTTACCCCCAGCGTTACCGCCACGATAGTTCCTATGACGGTATAGATAAATATGATGGACAGTCCGAAGACAATGGCTTTCGCTATTGATTTGGCGCGGCTTTCGCCTTCGTGCATAAAAAACGAGACCGTCATGGGGATCATAGGAAATACACAGGGAGTGATGATGGCTGCCAGACCAGCAAGGAATGCAAAAATAAATAAGTTCAACAGGCTCATTTTGTTCACATCTTTGGTTTCATCGCCCGTTAAGGTGCCTTTGTTAATAGTATCATTGGGAGCAATGGCTGCAGTGTCTTTTTCAGTCAGGGTGTCGACTGCTTCGGGAATTATCGTATCGGTAACCGCGGCGGTAGCACCCTCCACTTTGATATTAAAAGGGATATCATTCGGCGGCAGGCAACTCACATCGTTACAACACATAAAACTCACCATCCCTTTAACGACAAAAGGCTTGCGGCTTAAGAGTTTTATTTTTTGCTTGAATACTGCTTTTGTCGAAAAAAACTTCAGTATCATGTCATCGAAATTCGGGTCTTTTTCCATGATAGGCTTGGGTTCGACAACTTTGCCCACCCGGCTGTAAGCAGTACTTTTATCAAATACAAATTCTGTAGCTACCGGGCCATTGGGCGGGATATCCTGAGAATATAAATGCCAACCCTTATCCACAGTAGCCGTAAAGATCAGTTCGGCTTCGGTGTCGGATGTTTTTTTTGATGCAAAGGTCCATTTCACGGGTTCCAGAATCTGGGCTTCGGCAACACAAAAACATAAAACAAACAGAATAAAAAGTCCTAATTTTTTATGTATTATCATAAATGTTTTTTTGAGAAAAATATTAAGGTACAAAATTAATCATTTATTTTAACCATTTTACCTGTAAGACATTTTGTGTCTGCTTGTTTATTTTAAAACGATTGTCTGTTCGCTGCCCAATAATCCAGACAATTTTTCCACCGGAACAGAGCAGCCAGGCATTTGATTTATCAATAACAGATAGTTTGTTATTTGTGAAAAAATCGCTGAGCTTCTTTTTGCGGTTCATCCCAAAAGGATAAAAGTAATCGCCCTGTTTCCATTTGCGTATAGTCAACGGATAGGTCAGCCGGTCTTTATCAAACAAGGCAACATCGGAGGTGGTAGTAAAAGTTTTGAAGGCAGCGATGTTTTTTTTAAAAAATTGAAGTGTTACCGGAGTATCGATTTTTTTTATGTCTTCTTCCAGCACAAATTCTTCGTAGAATGCAGAATCCGGGTTTTTTTCAATGATGAGGGTAGCCCGGTCCTTAACCAGGCGGTGTGTGGGCGAAAAAAACATTTTTCCGGAAATCTCGTCAAGCGATTGGCAGATTTCGTCACATACACGGCTATTAAACCCAAAACCAGAAATATATTCAAACAGATAATGCGATGACGGTTGTAATTTTTTAAGTTTAGGAATGTCGATAGTTATAAGTCCGTTTTTGTGTTTTTTTAGCAGTCTGATATTGGTAAGATGCTGACGATAAATTTGTTCTGTATTTTTTAAGTGGCTAATGGTCGTGTTGATGCTTGTGCGGCATGAGGGCGACAAGGTTTCCATCTGAGGCATTAGCAGGTTTCTGATTTTGTTTCGCAGGTATTTGTTTTCGTTGTTTGAAGCATCGGTACGGTATTCCAGGCGATTTTCACCGGCAAAGCTTTCGATTTCGGCCCTGAAAGCAAACAGCAAGGGGCGGATAATGTGTTGCTGTTTGATGGGGATGCCTGCCAGTCCTTTAATACCGCTGCCTCTAAAGAGGTTGATAAAAAAAGTTTCTATCTGGTCATCAGCATGATGGGCAGTGGCAATCCAATTGATTTTTTCCTTTTTTCTGATTTCTTCAAAATAGGCATAGCGCAGGTTGCGTGCGGCCTGTTGTATGGAAAGCTTGTGCTGTGTAGCATATTTTCTGGTATCGAAGCTTTTTACAAAACAGGGAGTATTATATTTTTGTGCCAGCGCTCGTACAAACTGTTCATCGCTATCAGAGGCTTCGCCCCGTAATTGAAAATTGCAGTGTATTATACTAAAATTCAAGGCAGCCCGGTGAAAAAGTTCCGCCATAACTACCGAATCAACCCCTCCGCTTACCGCCAGCAGGATATAGTCAGACTTGCCACAGAGTTTATTTTTTTCGATAAAATCAAGAAATCCTTCAATCATAGAAACAAAAATAAACAAAAAAAGCACATCCTGCGATGTGCTTTCTGTGGCAACGACTGGAATTGAACCAGTGACACAAGGATTTTCAGTCCTCTGCTCTACCAACTGAGCTACGTCGCCTCCCATAAAAAGGAATGCAAAATTACATATTTTTTTAATTCCACAAAAATCTATTTAAAAAAAATGACAATTTTCTTTTAATAGCGTAATTTTGTGCTTTGTAAATTATTAATAATGAAGCTGGCCATCGATCTGGGGAACACTTATCAAAAAGCCGCCGTTTTCTCGGAAGACTCCTTAATCTATGTAGAAAAAACAGAAAATTTGTCGGACGGCATAGAAAAAATCTTTTCTTCTTATCCTATAGATGGCGCTATAATTTCCTCGGTAATAACCAATTACGATAAACTATCAGATTTTATTACAACAAAATGCCCTTTATTATTTTTTGATGAGCTCACGCCCATACCGATAACCAATGCCTATGCCACACCCGAAACTCTGGGCAAGGACCGGTTGGCATCTGTAGTGGCCGCCAATCATATGTTTCCCGGAGAAAACATATTGGTAATTGATGCAGGCAGTTGTATTAAATATGATTTTATTGATACCTCTGCAGTTTACCACGGCGGAGCTATTTCGCCCGGTCTCACCATGCGTTTTAAAGCCCTGCATACTTTTACAGGAAAACTTCCGTTAATAGAGCTGACCGAGTTTTGTCAACTTACCGGTTTCAACACGCAGCAATCAATACTCTCGGGAGTTATCAATGGCACTGTTGCCGAAATAAACGGAATCATTTCGCAATATAACAGCAGCTATCCCGAACTGAAAGTTGTATTATCGGGCGGAGACTCAGAATATTTGGTCAATAAACTAAAAAGTAAGATATTTGCGGTTCAAAATATAGTATTGTACGGCTTAAAAATAATTCTCGACCATAATGATAATAACAAAAATGTATAAAATATTTGTCTTTCTGTTGCTGACAGCAGCTATTTCAAACATCAGCACAGCACAGATAAGAATCAGTTCTCCCTATTCTCGTTATGGCCTTGGAGATTTAAAGACAAGCCACTCTACTTACGCTGCTGCAATGGGTGGAATAAGTGCGGCGCTCCGTCATCCAAATTATATTAATGTAAATAATCCCGCATCTTATACTTCGTTCGACACCAATTCTTTTGTCTTGGATGTGGGCATTACCAGCACTTTTAACCAGGTAAAAACCAATCTTGTTACACAGGATTTTACTAATCACACCTCTATCGGGCATGTCTTATTTGGATTCCCTGCTGCACGCTGGTGCGGAATATCTTTTGGAATTCTTCCTTATTCCCAATCGGGATATCAGGTGAAAACCTCCGATACCATTATCAATTCTGACGACACTTTTACTGAAAGTTTCAAAGGCAGTGGCGGAGCCAACCAGGCCTATATCGGTGTTGCCTTTAAACCGTTCAAAAACTTCTCTTTCGGAGCCAACCTGGGTTATCTTTTTGGCACTATTGACAAAATAGTGGCAATTGAACGCCCTGACGATATTTTTTCTTTCAACACCCGGGTAACCAACAATGAACAGGTAGGCGGCCTGTATATGAATTATGGGTTGCAGTATCAGTTGCTCATAAAAAATAAACACTTGTTGTCGCTTGGATCCAAATTCAACCTTCCCATGAACGTGGGCGCCAAACAAACCGTGTTGGCCGAAAGATATTCAGGACTGTTGGAAGAAGATAATATCAGTATAAAAGACACCTTGTTGAATATTGATGGCGAAAAAGGTAAATTACACATGCCGCTTATCATCGGCGGTGGGTTTACGCTGCTTATTAACAATACCTGGTTGGCCGGTGCAGACTTTGAATGGCAAAACTGGAAAAAATTTACCAGTTTCGGCGAATCAAGTACTTCGGTGGGTAACAGTTATATTATTGCTGTTGGAGGAGAATATTCGCCGCGGGCAAATACCATTACCAGTTACTGGAAACTTATCAATTACCGCGCAGGACTGCGTTATGCGCAAAGTTATTACGAAATCCGTGATAAAAAAATCAACGACCTGAGTTTCAGCATTGGCGCCGGATTTCCACTGCCCAAAACCCGGACAACGCTAAACCTTGCTGTGGAAGCTGGCACCAGAGGTACTGTCCGCAACGATCTGCTACAGGAAAATTATATCCGCCTTGTTTTAGGCATTTCTTTCAGGGAATTCTGGTTTTTCAGGCCCAAACTGAACTAAAAAAATGAATACCGTATCAGTTTCTACAAAAAAACTTGTTGTTTTTTCTTTGGCCTTATTGATGACTGTTGCTTCATGTAAAAACAAAATAGAAGACATCAACGCACTGACACTTTCTGATACCCTGCCAGTGGAAACAGGAAAAAATATTGAGATCATCTACAGCGACTCGGCAAAAATTCAAACCGTCATAAAATCGCCTTTCTATAAAAAATATGCCGGCAAAAATCCTTACATCGAAATGCCTCAGGGTATAGATGCCATTTTTTATGACTCTGCCATGCGTATTAAAACGCGCCTCACGGCAAATTATGCCATCAAATATGACAAAAAATATGTAATGGAAGTAAAAAACAATGTGGTGGTCATTAATGAAAAAAAAGAAAAGCTCAATACCGAACACCTGATATGGGATGAACAACTCCGAAGGATATATACCGATGAATTTGTCAAAATCACTACGCCTGATAAAGTCTTTTACGGTGACGGCCTTGATGCCGATGACTCGTTTATGAAATGGGTAATAAAAAAACCCAGGGGTACTTTTTACGTTAACACCGAAGAAGAACCAGAACCCGATGTTGAAAACAACAATTAAATAATGGATAACAATATCATTATCGTTCTGATTACCATTTTGTTTTCTGCTTTTTTTTCAGGAATCGAAATAGCTTTTATCAGTGCCAATAAGCTTCAGATAGAGTTAGACAAAAAAAACAGGCTGTTTTCGGGAAGAATGCTTTCCGGATTCCAAAAAAATCCTTCGGATTTTATTTCTACTATTTTGCTGGGAAGCACCATTACCCTTGTGATTTACGGTATAGCCATATCGCATCTGCTGGAAAAACCTATCAGCCGTTTGTTGCCCGAGAGCCTGCAATCAGGCTTCACCACCACCGTTCTTCAAACCCTGGTGTCCACCCTGATAATATTGTTTCTTGGAGAATTTGCACCCAAAGCCATTTTCAGAACCAATCCCAACCGTTTTTTAAAAATTTTTTCCTTCCCGTTATTCATTACTTATTATCTGCTTTTTCCCTTACAATTCATTTTTGTTGAATTATCGGAGTTCATACTCGAACATATTTTCAGGATTAAACTCAAAACCGAAAAATACAAGTTTGACCATACAGATCTTGATTATTATATCAAAGACTTTTCGGCCAAGGAAACGGAAGACGAAACCCATCTGCCTGAAATTCAAATGTTCCAAAATGCTATTGACTTTACCAGCACCCGTGTCAGAGAATGCATGGTGCCACGCAACGAAATAATAGCCATCGAAGAAAATGACAGCATCGACGAACTGATAAAAAAATTTGTCAGTACCGGACATTCCAAAATCCTCGTTTATCAAAAACACATCGATAACATCATCGGCTACGTACATTCGTATGATATTTTCAGCAATCCCCACAGCATAAAGTCAATCAGCAAGCCCATCATCATTGTTCCTGAAACACTGCTGGCCAAAGAAGTGCTTCCAATGTTTATCCAGCAACACAAAAGCGTGGCTGTGGTGGTTGATGAGTTTGGCGGCACGTCGGGCATGGTTACCCTCGAAGACCTTATCGAAGAAATCATTGGCGAAATTAACGATGAATTTGACGAATCTCCACCAGTTGAAAAACAGATTAGCGAAAATGAACTTATTTTATCCGGCCGCCTCGAAATTGACTACCTCAACGAAAAATACCTGCTCAATCTTCCGGTAAACGATGATTATGAAACACTGGCCGGCTATATTATTCACTATCTTGAACGCATCCCGGCCGAAAAAGAAACATTTTATATCCCGCCTTTTGAAATTACAATTCTCAAGGCCAGCAATAAACGTATTGAACAGATTTGCCTTACCAGAAAAAGCGAAGAGAATATTTTGACATAATTCTGTTAATATTTCACTTATTGTTGTACATTTGCAAACTCAAAAAAACAAATTTTTATGGCAGTTATTGGAAAATTACGTAAACATTCAGCGCTGATTGTTATCCTGGTAGGTATAGCTATTGCCGGTTTTGTGCTGCAGGATTTATTCAGAAAAGGTGGAAATAACAGAGGGGGCCCCGATCATTTTGCAGTGATAGGTGGCGAAAAACTTAGTAAGATAGATTTTGACAAGAGGGTGGAGGAACAGGTTGAACTTTATAAACAGCAGGCTGAAAAAGAAAACCTCACTTCGGAAGAAAATTTTCAACTGATGGTGCAAACCTGGAACCAGTTGGAGAAAGAGCTGATTATGCAGCATGAATATGAAGAGCTGGGTCTCGCCATCGAACACGATAAATCAAACAAGCCTTCTATTTCGCCCGAAGAACTTTATGAACTTATGATGGGCAAAAACCTGCATCCATACATCATCCGCAGTTTCACCGACCCCAATACCGGTAAGGTGAACACTCAGCAGATCCAAAATATTATCACCAATTTTGACCAACTGAAAGATGATGAAAAAAAACAGTGGAAACAGTTGGAACAAGCTATTAAAGATGACCGTCTGGCAACCAAATATGACAACCTGGTTGAAAAAGCTTATTATATGCCCAAAGTTTTCATGCAAAGACAGATCAATGAAGCCAGCAAAACAGCCAACCTCCGTTGTTATGGTATTAAATACCAGACCATTTCGGACAGTGCTGTCACAGTTTCTGATGACGACATGAAAAAATATTATGAAGAGCACAAACACGAATTTGAACAGGAAAATGCCCGCGATATCGACTACGTTGTTTTTGACGTCCTCCCTTCAAAAGAAGACATGGCACAAATACAAGAAAAAGTTGATACCTTATTTAAAGATTTTCAGGCACTGGAAGCCGATAACGTAGAAAACTTCATCAAGGCTAACAGCGATGCCCCATACGACAGCAATTTCTTTAAAAAAGGCTCCTTGCCCGTCACCCTTGATTCCATCATGTTCAATTCACCGATAGGCACCATTGTACCGCCATACGTTGATAACAACTCCTATTTCATGGCACGGCTCATGCAGATACAAAACCGTCCCGACTCTATCAAGGCAAGCCAGATACTCATTGCTTACAAGGATGCTCCGAATCCCATGCAAAACATCACTCGCTCAAAAGAACAAGCCAAAAAAATAATCGACAGCTTACTGGTGGTCGCCAATAAGGACAAAAACAATTTCCCGACACTGGCTAGTATCAATTCCGATTTCCCGTCAGCCAAAAAAGATGGCGGTGATTTAGGATGGATTCTGGATGGTAATTTGGAAACAAAATTTTTCTTCGACTCCGCTTTTAACCTCCCTGTGGGCAACATAAAAATCATCCAATCAACTATGGGTTATCACCTGCTTTATGTAGCCGACAAAAAAGCTTTGATGAAAAAAGTAAAAGTGGCTGTGCTCCAACACAACATTAAAGCCAGCAGCGAAACTTACAACAAATATCTTGCTGATGCCAGTTCTTTTGCAGGCGAAAGCCGCAGCGCAGAACAATTCAATAAAAACATCGCTGATAAAGGGCTGAACAAAAGACAGGCACAATTTATCAAAGAAATGGACTATACCTTACCGGGGCTTTCTTCAGCCAGAGAAATCATCAGGTGGGCCTTTGACAAAGGCACTGAAAAAGGAATGGTTTCTGAACAGGTTTTTGATTGCGAAGGAAAATATGTGGTTGCTATGCTGGTTGAAAAACGCGAAAAAGGAATCGCACCCCTGGACCAGGTCAGGACATACATCGAACCACTCGTAAAACGTGAGAAAAAAGCTGATCAGATAATAGAAAAAGTGAAAGCGGCAACCGGCTCTTCTAAAGACATATATCTGATTGCCTCCAAACTAAACGCAGAAATCGACACCGTCAATGCCCTTACTTTTTCAGCCTACAACTTCCCGAAATTCGGCCCCGAACCAGAACTCATAGGTACTATCTTTACCTTAAAGAAAAATACTCTCTCCGCTCCTATCAAAGGAAAAATGGCTGTTTATCAGGTATGGATCGACGATATTGCTCAAAATGCCGGACAAATCAATCCCGACATGATGATGATGCAGTTGGCCAGCTATTTCCGTCAACGCGTAAGAGGCGACCAGTATGGCCAGAGCGAATTGTTTAACGCCATCAAAAAAGAAACAAAAATTGTCGACAACAGGATATTCTATTATTAAAACTTAAATCGGGATAAAACGAGCCACTCATAAAGCTCTGCCCAACAAAAAAAAACGGTTCTGATATTTCGGAACCGTTTTTTTTTGACACTTTTTTCTCATATAATCCGGATAGCTAAAATACCGATGTATGTAATTGCCCAACTGCCCCGCAAGCCACACACATACCTGGCATATTGTTACTTGCATTTAATCGGATAACCCACACAGCCCGTAGGGCTTAAATAGGGCCTGCTGAAAAACGCGCAACACACACATTTTTAATACAGTATGCTGTCAT
>DAOOWO010000033.1:0-13047 GCA_035371225.1 Bacteroidales bacterium
CGAATTTGGCATTAGGTTGTCGTTAGAGATTTCAGGATCAAGCTGTATAGCTTTTTGATAAGCATCATAGGCAATCTGTATTGCATTTGAGTCCAGGGATTTGAATTTTTCTTCCTTTGTAAGTGCAATACTCAGGTAGATGTTTCCGCAGTAGAACCACGTTTTGGCTAATCCTTTGGTTTTTTCATTAACACATGCTTTGTCAATGTACGTCTTAGCCTTATCCAACTGACCGTTTTTCAGGTAGTTATAGGCGCTTACCACTTCGGTTTGAGAAAAAGTAATACCAGAAATGAGTACTGCTATTACCACTAATACTAACTTTTTCATTTTTTTTTGTTTTTTATTATTAGAACGTTACAAATTTAATTTATTTTCAATTAATCAACTTTTTTGCCAAAATTAATTTTCGGGTTCTTCCTCTGGCCTTTCATCATTTTTTTCATCTGTTTCATCTTCATCCTTTAATTTATCCAGAAGTTCTTTGGATATTTCGTCATTGCCGATATCGTAGGTTTCAGTTTTGCCAGCGATTTTCTCGTCACCAGTTTCAAGAATGTCTTCACCTTGTTCTTCTTCTTCCATATCGCATTCAACCTTGGTTACGGCGGCTATCGAATCGTCTTTCAGGTTAATAAGCCGTACGCCCTGTGTGGCCCGGCCCATCACGCGCAGGTTGCCAACGGCCATACGTATAAGTATTCCTGATTTAGTGATAATCATCAAATCGTTGTTGTCGAGTACATTAAGGATAGAAATCAGTCTGCCGGTTTTATCTGTAATATTGATGGTTTTTACTCCTTTACCTCCCCTATTTGTAACTCTATAATCTTCTAATTTAGAGCGTTTTCCATAACCATTTTCGGAAACTACCAGGATATCATACTGGTCGTTTTCCAGACATATCATGCCGATGACTTCATCATTTTTACCACCCAGGGTGATTCCTCTCACTCCGGCGGCATTTCTGCCCATCGGGCGTACTTTCGATTCGTTAAAACGTATGGCCCGGCCCGACAGCAGTGCCATCAATACTTCATTTTTACCATCAGTAAGCCTTGCCTGCAACAGGGTATCTCCATCACGCACGGTAATAGCATTGATACCGGATTGGCGCGGACGTGAATAAGCTTCGAGCGTGGTCTTTTTGATAACACCTTTTTTGGTACACAAAATAATGTAATTACTTTTTACATATTCCTTGTCGGTGATATCTTTAACATTGATGAAAGCTCTTACTTTATCGTCAGGCGAGATACTGATAAGGTTTTGAATGGCTCTGCCTTTGCTTGTTTTGGTGCCTTCGGGGATTTCAAAAACCCGCATCCAGAAACATTTTCCCTGCTCGGTGAAGAACAGCATATAGTTATGCATGGTTGCCACATACAGGTATTCGAGGAAGTCTTCATCACGTATGTCGGTACCTTTGGAACCGCGTCCTCCCCTGTTCTGCCTCCTGTATTCTGCCAATGGCGTGCGTTTGATATAGCCCATATGAGAAATGGTGATTACCACCTGCTCATCGGCTATGGTATCTTCTATCTTAAAGTCTTCAGCGGCATAGGTAATCTCAGTTTTGGGCTCGTCGCCGTATTTTTCTTTTATTTCGAGCAGTTCTGTTTTAACTATCTCCAAACGCAGATTGATGTCCGACAGCACATTTTTCAGGTAGGCTATCAGTTTCTGCAGTTCTTCGTATTCTTTGTGCAGATTTTCACGTTCCAATCCTACCAAAGCACGCAGACGCATATCCACGATGGCGCGGGCTTGTACGTCACTTAAAGCAAAACGTTCCATCAGTCCTGTTCGGGCTTCGTCAACAGTTTTTGCAGCCCGGATGATAGCGATGACTTCATCAATATTATCCAGTGCTATCAGCAAGCCTTCGATGATGTGGGCTCGTTTTTCGGCCTGTTCCAGGTCGAAAGCAGCACGGCGGTATACAACATCAAGCCGGTGGTTGACAAAATGGGTGATCAATCCTTTGAGGTTCAGCAACATTGGCCTACCCTTTACCAAGGCAATGTTGTTTACACTAAAGGATGATTGCAGTGCCGTTTGCTGATATAATTTATTGATAACGACATTGGCAATGGTTCCTTTTTTCAATTCGTAAACGATGCGTATGCCATTTTTATCCGACTCATCACGTATTTCAGAAATACCTTCAATTTTTTTGTCGTTGACCAAATCAGCGGTTTTCTTGATTAGCTCGGCTTTGTTCACCTGGTAAGGTATAGAAGTAACTATAAGGTTCTCCCTGCCATCTTCTTCTTCCACCAGCACATCGCCTCTTAAAACTATCCTGCCCCTTCCTGTTTCATAAGCTTCGCGAACACCTTCGTAACCATAAATTGTACCTCCGGTGGGAAAATCAGGAGCTTTGATGAATTTCATCAATTCAGGAATTGTAATATCATTATTATCAATGTAGGCCACGATGCCGTCAATCACTTCTTTGAGGTTATGGGGAGGCATATTGGTGGCCATACCCACGGCAATTCCCGAAGCACCGTTTACTAACAACTGGGGTATTTTTGCCGGCAGTACGCTGGGTTCTTCCAATGTATCGTCGAAGTTCAGTGTCCAGTCGATAGTTTTTTTGTCAATATCCGTCAGCATTTCTTCAGCTATTTTCCTCAGGCGGGCTTCAGTATAACGCATGGCTGCAGGGCTGTCGCCGTCAATAGACCCAAAGTTTCCCTGTCCGTCGACCAGCGGATAACGCAACGACCAATCCTGTGCCATACGAACCATGGCGTCGTATACAGAAGTGTCGCCATGCGGGTGATATTTACCCAGCACCTCTCCTACTATTCTGGCGGATTTTTTATAAGGACGGTTCGAAAGTATTCCAAGATCATACATACCATATAATACTCTGCGGTGAACAGGTTTTAATCCATCACGTATATCCGGCAATGCCCTGGAGACTATAACCGACATTGAATAATCAATGTAGGCAGTCTTCATCTGATCCTCAATGTTTACCTTGATAATGTTGTCTAAATCACTCATAGTTGTAAAATGCTCATTTTTAATTAGTTAGAAAAATAAAAAGTTTAACGAAGATACAACTTTTTTTTCAATCTGTAATGGCATTTTTTAAAAATTTATTACTAACAAATTTCTGTTGAAAAATAAGTATTTCAACACATACAGCCATAAGTATTCTTATAATAATTTTGGAAATTGGTTGTAATTTCGTACTTTTGAATAATAATATAAAACTAAATGGAAGCAAAATTTTCGCAACGGGTAAAAAATATTTTTGAATACAGCAGAGAAGAAGCCTTACGTCTTAAAAACGATTATATAGGAGTTGAACATTTATTTCTTGGACTTTTACGCGACAAGGACAATTTGGCCTTGAAGATTCTGGAGAAACTGAACTGCAATTTTACGGATATAAGAAATGCCATTGAACGTAGCATAAAAAATACCGGCAACCTGTTTACCACCGACGATCCCAATAAAGATATTTCGATGAACCGGCAAGCTGCCCGTGTATCAAGGCTAACTCATCTGGAAGCGCAGACCTATCAGGCCGAACTCATCAGAACTGAACACCTGTTGCTGGCCATACTCAAAGACGACAGCAACGTGGCCACCAAGAACCTTAATGGCTGCGGTATTGATTATGATTCGGTGGCCCGGCAGGTTCGAAATATTATTATCAACAGTAATGAAGACCGGCAGGACCCGAAGGATGAGCTGCCGGGGAGCTCGGGCAACGAAGACACTGACGAAGGCGCTTTTGGCGGGGAGTCGAAAAAAAGTATCGACCCGAAATCAAAGACACCTGTGCTGGACAATTTTGGCAGGGACCTTACCCGTCTGGCCGAAGAAGACCGCCTGGATCCGGTAGTGGGACGAGAAAAAGAACTGGAACGTATCGCACAGATTTTAAGCCGCCGCAAAAAGAACAATCCCGTGTTGATTGGCGAAGCCGGTGTTGGTAAAACGGCCATTGCCGAAGGCCTTGCCCTGCGTATTGTCCAGCGGAAGGTTTCCCGTGCGTTATTTGACAAACGTATTGTAACTCTCGATCTTGCCTCACTTGTGGCAGGTACGAAATACCGGGGACAGTTTGAAGAACGTATGAAAGCCGTTATCAACGAACTGGAAAAAAATGACGATATCATCATTTTTATCGACGAGATACACACAATAGTTGGTGCCGGTGGTGCTTCCGGTTCCCTCGACGCTTCCAATATGTTCAAACCGGCACTCTCGCGCGGCGACATTCAATGTATCGGAGCTACCACCCTGGATGAATACAGACAATATATTGAAAAAGACGGAGCACTGGAAAGACGGTTTCAGAAAGTGATGGTGGAACCTACCACCCCCGATGAAACCATTTTGATTTTGAACAATATCAAAGACAGGTATGAAAAACATCACCTGGTTAGGTATTCCGACGACGCCATAAAAGCCTGCGTAGCCCTTACCAACCGTTATATCAGCGACCGCTGCCTTCCGGATAAAGCTATTGACGCTCTGGACGAAGCCGGTGCCCGCGTGCATATCACCAATATTCATGTGCCCGACAACATCATTAAAATTGAAACCAATATTGAAGACGTAAAGCAGCAGAAACGCAAAGCCATAGAAAGCCAGCAGTACGAAGTAGCAGCCTTGCTCCGCGATAATGAAAGACAACTGATGAGCGAGCTGGAAAAAGCCAAGAATCAATGGCTAACCGAAACTCAGGAAAATCTCGAAACAGTAACCGAAGATAATGTTGCCGAAGTGGTGGCCATGATGACTGGGGTTCCCGTGCAACGAATCGCCCAAAATGAAAGCAACCGCCTTATCACCATGGAAGAAGAGTTACGCAAGATGGTTATCGGGCAGGATGATGCCATTAAAAAAGTGGTGAAAGCCATCCGCAGAAACCGCGCCGGTTTGAAAGACCCAAACAAGCCCATAGGTTCTTTCATATTTCTGGGCCCTACCGGTGTCGGTAAAACCTATTTAGCCAAAGTGCTGTCAAAATATCTCTTTGATTCGGATGATGCCCTGGTACGTATCGACATGAGCGAATATATGGAAAAATTTGCAGTTTCGCGCCTTATTGGAGCGCCTCCGGGATATGTAGGATACGAAGAGGGCGGACAGCTCACCGAAAAAATACGCCGCAAACCATACGCAGTGATACTGCTCGACGAAATAGAAAAAGCACATCCCGATGTGTTCCATCTTTTACTGCAGGTTCTTGACGACGGTCAACTGACCGACAGTTTTGGCCGTAAAGTAGACTTTAAAAACACCATCATTATCATGACTTCCAATATAGGTTCACGGCAGTTGAAAGATTTTGGGCAGGGTGTTGGGTTTCAGACTACTGCCAAGGAAAGTAACAAGACAGGATATGCCAAAAGCATAGTGGAAAATGCTTTAAAAAAAGCCTTTGCCCCTGAATTTCTTAACCGAATTGACGATGTTGTGATTTTTGAAGATATCAAACGTGAAGATATTCACAAAATCATTGACATTGAACTGTCGTTTGTCGAAAAACGAATTAAGGCGCTGGGATACAAATTAAAAGTATTGGTAAAGGCTAAAGATTTTATCATCGACAAAGGATGGGATCCTAATTTTGGTGCCCGTCCCTTGAAACGAGCCATCCAGAAATATATTGAAGATGTGCTGGCTGAAGAAATAATAAAATCCAAACTCAACGAAGGAGATGTTGTTGTTGTTGATTATGATGCCAAAAAGGATGAAATAGAAATCAAAATTCAGGAAGCCAAAAAAAATCCTGAAAAAAAATAATTCTTTTCTACCGTGATTATTTAGGGATGCCTACACACTGCGATAGCAGTACTTTTTGATCATCTTTCAACTTGAGTATTTCTTTTACTTTTTGTCCGTCAACAGAACCCAGAACGACGGTACCTAAATTTTCTGAAGCGCAATATAAGTATACATTCTGACTGATATAGCCTACATCAACAGCCGAATAGAAATCCTTTTTTTCTGAAGGAATCTTATCCCCCATTTTTGAATAATCTGACACATATAACAAAATTACCGGAGCATCGGCCACAAAATCCTGTCTGCCCATATATTTACGATAGTCTTCTTCTGTCACCAGATTCAGGCAGTTTTTTTTGGCATCATAGAGAAAAACTCCATTACTCAGGCATACATAGATGTCGGTTTCCTGATTATTCATTGCCGAAGGTGCAGTGCGCTTGCCCGATTCCTGGCGGTTGATGCCAAAGGCAGCCCATAAAAGATTAGAAAGTTGCTGGTCCGAAAGTTTTTCCTTGGTAAAAGCGCGGGTGGTATGCCGATCCTTTAATGTTTCCATAAAAGGTTTGCCACCTTCCGTATTGGGAGAAGGCAACATTATTTGCTTTTTTTCCTGTGCCTGACAAAACAAAGCGGTTGTCAGGATGACTAAAATTAATAATAATTTTTTCATAATACGCTTCATTTTAAAGAGTTAAGTATTTCGTGGTGTATGGCAAGCACCTGGGGAATAAGCAACTGTTTGCCATCGTTGTAAATGACATAATCGGATAACGCGACCTTTTCGGCATCAGACCATTGATTATTCATTCGTTGTATTACGGCTTCTTTGCTAAACCCGTCGCGCTTCATCACTCTGTCAATGCAGAGTTCTCTGGGAGCACTGACAGCAACAATAGTATCAAAAAAATGTTGCAGCGAAGCCTCATACAATATTGCTGCCTCCATAATAATGTAAGAGGCCCGATATTGTTTGTCCGACCATTTTTCAAACTGGCTGATAAGAAAAGGATGTATTATTGAATTTAATTTTCCGAGTTTCTCCTGGTCGGTAAAAACCTGGTCAGCAAGTTTTTTGAAGTTAACGCGGTCGTTGTCAAATACCCTGTATCCGAAGACCTGTTTTACTTTTGTCAGAACTTCGGGGTCGGCATAGGCTTTTTTTGCTTCATGATCGCCATAAAAAACGGGAATATCAAATTCTGAAAAAATCCGCGCCACCACTGATTTCCCGGTACCTATACCTCCTGTCAGCCCCAGCCTGATCATTTTTTGCGTATTAAAAATTCTATATTTTCGGGTTCAATACGCTGCACCCTGGCATAGCGGGGGACTTTTTTCAGAACGACCTTTGCGTTATTATGCTTGGAGTTGAACAGGTTTTTTTCGTTAATACCTGCTTTGAAGGCATCCGGAGAAATTTTGTCGTAATCAGGGATGCTAACATTGAAAAAACAACGTATTTTATCGGGATAGGCAATGAGCTGATAGCCGGCAGGAACCGTTTCGAAAGTAAGAGGAATATCCACATATTCTTCAGTATATTCAGCTACCGGAATATACATTTTTACCTTCTCAGCCGAATACCTCAATACAAATTTATTAAGGGAGTTTTTGAGCGATAACTCCAGCAGGGTATTCTTCGACAAATTCTTTTGTTCGCTTTTTTCAGTTTCCACAAAGGAAATATTATCAATCACATCCTTGCTGCCGGTAACATACACCGAGTCGGGTTCCAGGTAAATATGCTTGTACACGGCATATTGTTTTTTGTAGGTGATATCCACATTCGGTTTAACCGGGACTTTTTTGGTATATGCTCTTTCGAGTTTTACCCGCAGGTTGGCCGGATAAATGGAAACAACCTTTTCGCCCGTTTTAAAATAATTTCCCAGTCGATAAGTAAGAGTGGCTGTTTCGATGTTAATTTCAAATACATTACCGTTTTTCCGTGAAGGATATTGACTCAAATCGAGTTGAAACCTGTAGTCTTCATCAAGCAGCCGGTTATAAATAATATTGTATCCCGACGATTGAATATTAGCAATAAGTATAGTATCAGAAGAAGGCAACATTATCCTGTTATTCTTGATGCCTTTATAATTTACAGATACTACAACATTGTGGGAATATGTTCCCGAAAGCTTAATCATCAGCCAGCTAACAGTGGCAATAATAAAGCATATTAAAAAAATATTCAGTTTTCTTTTTGAGCGCTTCTGATTATCTTTTTGTTCATCAAGAGATATATCATAATTTCCTGATGTCAAGGCAAGAAATTTATTTAGTTAAACTTTCAGCATGTTTATTCACCGTTTCCGGCAACGGAAGAGGCTATTGAACTTTTTTCAACTTTAAGTTTTCCCAATCCTTCTGTTTCAATGATAACCGTGGTGTCCTGAACTTCCAGAATTTTTCCGTGGATACCGCCGGCAGTAACTACTTTATCGCCTCTCTTCAGGCCTTCTCTGAACTTTTGCAGTTCCTTATTCTTTTTTGATTGCGGGCGGATAAAAAACAGCCAGAAAACCACTACTATTAAAACCATCATGACGATGGTACTTACCATGCTGCCACTCCCCTGCTGGCCTTGCTGGCCCATCATTAAAAAAACACTGATTAATTTCATTTTGTTTTCGTTTAATTTATACCTAAATTTACTACTTCTGCTTTTATGGTTAAAACTTTGGTGCTTGGCTGGGTGTTGGCCACCAGGGTAACTGTTTTATTCTGGATGCCTTTTCGGCCTTCACTGTTAAAACTGACCGAAATACCGCTTTCGGCACCAGGTTTTATAGGGGTTCGAGGATAATCGGCCACTGTGCATCCGCAGGTAGCTTTGGCCTCGGAGATGATAAGATCCGACTTCCCTGAATTTTTAAATTTAAAAGTAAAACTCACCTTTTCTCCATCGGTGATCCTTCCAAAATCATGTTCTTCGGTAATAAACTCAAAAGCCGGCAGGCTGCTCAGGTCCGATTTGCCACCAGCGGTGTTTGGGTTATTGACAAGATCGGTATTGATAGTTTCGGAGTTGTTGCCACATGAAAAAAATAGCAGGGAAACAACAAAAATAATATAAACCGGGCGGAACATAAAACTAATTTTTTTACAAAAATACAAAAATTATGAATGAAAAATTTATCCTATCAATCCCCTGCCAGTTTTTTTGATCTTCTTCTTCTCTGTAAGCTCAAATAACAGTTTATCAAGCAAGCCGTTAATAAAAACCTTGCTTTTGGGGGTGCTGTACATTTTTGAAATTTCAATATATTCGTTGATAGTTACTTTGGTGGGGATGGTAGGAAATTCGGTAAATTCGGCCAGTGCCATTTTTATCAGCAGTGAGTCCATAAGGGCAATACGATCAATTTCCCAGTTATCCACGCGGGCTTCGATCAAATCATCAAACTTATCGCGGTGGATTACAGTTTTCGAAAAAAGGTCGGTAAAGAATTTTACCTCTTCTTTCTCGTCGTCGCCTTGCTGATTACCAAAGAGTGTGGGCAGGAAAGGATTTTTTTCGTTGGAATTTTTGAGGTATTTCAAAGTTTTTATCAGCATAAAACAGGCCACATCAAAATCATCGGCCCAAAAAACATTCATGTCTTCAAAATACTGTTGCAGTGCTTCGTTTTCGGCAATAAAATTATCCACTATCTGTTCAAGAACCCGGAAATCATTGTCGGCAGTATCCTTGGGGTGATTCATATAAGCCTGGAAAAAGTCTGCTTCGGTAATCTGTTGGTAGGCCTTGCGAATCAGCACTTCCTGGTCTGCCCAGTTGATATTGAGTTCTTCGTATTTTCTTTTATAATCCGGGCTGTTTTCGATTTTTAAAATGATACTGTTATTGACAAACCGGGTATTTGGGTTGGCTTCTTCCTTAGTAGGAAAATACTTGTTTTTTTTGATTTCGATGGTTTCCCTGGCAAAATCTACAATTTCAATCAAAAAGGACATTTGGTAAATGTAGAGGTTGTAAATCCCGAAAATATTTTTCTGCAGATTTTTTACCGCCACGTCTACACGGTCGTTATCAGACTGAAAGAACGCATAAAGGGCTTGCATCACCTTTATTCTTAAAACTCGTCGGTTAAGCATTTATAGTATGACTCAAATTTTGCACGAAAGTACATAAAATTATGGTTTGGTCAGATTTTTTTTCAGGAGAACAACCATTACATTAAAAATTTTGTCATCAATACTAATTGAAATATTACAGAAAGTTTTTATTTTTGTAACCATAAAACAAGGACCATATGGAAGAGAAAGATTTTAATGAAAGAAACGACCGTGAAGAGATTTTCTCTAAAGCAGTAAGGGCAGGGAAAAGAACCTATTTTTTTGATGTCAAATCAACGCGGAGCGAAGATTATTACCTTACCATCACCGAAAGCAAAAGACGTTTCAGCAATGAGTCAGGAAAGTTCTTCTACGAAAAGCATAAGCTTTTCTTATATCGTGAAGACTTTGAGAAATTCCTCAAAGGCTTGGATGTGGTTATGAAATTTATTGAAACCGGCGAAATACCTGCTCCTGATCCCGACGAAGAGCATATGAGTGCCGATGAATTTCAGGAAAATAAAACTGAAGAAGATTCGGACAGTTACAAATAATCCTTTTCTTCATTTCATATTATTTGTTAAAATAAACCATAACTTTATGGTTTATAATACATTATGCTTTCGCTTTTAGTGAAAAACTTTATTTATATATTCGGATAAAAGGTGGTATTTTTGTAATCTGAAAAAAACGAATAGTTTTCTATGGGAAAAGTCATTGCTATTGCCAACCAAAAAGGAGGAGTAGGAAAAACCACTACGGCCATCAATCTCAGTGCCAGCCTTGCTGTACTTGAGTTCAAGACATTGTTGATTGATGCTGATCCGCAGGCAAATGCTACTTCCGGAGTCGGGTTTGACCCCAAGAACATCAAAACCAGTATTTATGAGTGTATCATCGAAGATGTTGAGCCCAAGAATATCATCCTGAACACCAAGACACCCAACCTCGACCTGCTGCCAGCTCACATCGACCTGGTGGGCGCTGAGATAGAGCTGATCAACCAGCCGCACCGTGAAAAAATGATGCGTAAGGTAATCAGCAAGATTAAAGACAATTATGATTTTATCATTATTGATTGCTCACCTTCTCTCGGACTGATTGTGGTTAACTCGCTGGCGGCGGCTGATTCTGTTATCATCCCTGTACAATGCGAATATTTTGCCCTTGAAGGCCTCGGAAAACTGCTGAACACCATAAAAATTGTACAGCAACACATGAACCCAGACCTTGATATAGAAGGCATTTTGCTCACCATGTACGACCAGCGCCTGCGACTGTCCAATCAGGTGGTTGAAGAGGTAAAGACACATTTTCAACAGATGGTGTTCAACACTATTATCCAGCGCAACACAAAACTAGGTGAAGCGCCCAGTTTCGGAGAAACTATTATAATGTATGATGCCGACAGCAAAGGTGCCGTCAACTACCTGAACCTGGCCAGGGAAATTTTACAAAAAAACGAATTAACCAGAATAAAACAAAGCGATAAAATAATCAATACCGAAGATGACAAATAAGAAAAGAAGCACAGTGATTGGCCGTGGCCTGAGTTCGTTGCTTGAAAACCCGGATACTGATATTACCAGCAAAGGCGATGTGATGGGCAAATATGTTGTTGGTTCCGTAGCCGAAATCAGCGTATCCCAAATAGAAGCCAATCCTTTTCAGCCACGCGACCGGTTTGATGAGATCGCTTTGGACGAATTAACCGAATCGATTAAGACACATGGGCTTATTCAACCGGTAACTGTTCGCAAATTAGGTTTTGACAAATATCAGTTGATTACCGGCGAAAGGCGGTTCAGAGCAGCACAACTTGCCGGGTTGAAAGAAATTCCTGCATACATCCGCGTTGCCGACGATGAACAGATGCTGGAATGGGCTCTTATTGAAAACATTCACCGTGAAGACCTCAACCCTATTGAAATCGCCCTTTCATACCAGCGCCTGGTGGATGAATGCAAACTGACTCAGGCCGAATTAAGCGAAAAAGTCAACTCCAAACGTTCTACTGTCACTAATTATCTTCGTTTGCTTAAGCTGCCCGAACTTATTCAGAAAGCACTGAAGGACGAACAGCTCAGCATGGGCCATGCCCGCGCCATTGCCGGTATTGAAGAGTCTGAAAGACAGTTGCGCATTTTCAATATGATAATTGGGCAGGGACTTTCGGTACGAGAAACAGAAAAACTTACCAAAGAAACAGCCGTAGAAAAAACCAAAAAGCCACAACCCAAAAACGAAGTGCCTTATAAGATTGTTGAAATAAAAAAGATTTTGACCGACCGCTTTCAAACATCCGTTGACATTAAATACCGCAATAAAGGCAAAGGGAGCATCGTTATTTCTTTTAAGTCTGATGATGAACTTAACAAGATCATTGCCAGGATGAAACAATAAACGCCCATGCCTTTTCCTTATAACAAATATTTCGTTATATTTTTATTACTTTTTATTATAAACGCAAGCCTGTCATGGGGACAAACTGAGCCGGCAGATAGTATTATCGGGGACACAACCAATAGTGTGAAGGTTACTGCTGAGAAAGAGCTAGCCCCTCAAAAATCATCCACCGGGGATACCGCCAAAATAAAACTGCATTCGCCCAAAAAAGCAGCCTGGATGTCGGCAGCACTGCCAGGACTGGGCCAGATATACAACAAGAAATACTGGAAAGTGCCTGTGATTTATGTGGGCTTCGGCGTTATTGGCTATCTGGGATATAATTATTATACCAAATTTAATAAATACAAAGACACTTACTTATACCGATCGGCTTTAGACACCACGCTTACCGATTATTTTCCCGAAATACTGTCAAAGGACATCCTCTACGAAAATTGGAATTATTACCGGCGGAATTTTGAACTAACCTGTATAGTTGGCAGCCTGTTTTATATTCTTAACATCATTGACGCTTCGGTTGACGGCCATCTTTACAAATTTGACATTTCTGACGACCTGTCGTTAAAGGTTGAACCGGATATGAACTCCCTCTCCTACTACAGCGGAAGAAACATGGCCGGCGGGATAAAAATCTCGCTGAAGTTTTAATCCACCCGGCAATTTAGCCGGGAACGTGTCTCCAATACTAAAATATAACGGTTAAGTTAATACTTTTTTATGGGGTGGCGAAAATATGTATTTATTTTAAATTATATATTTTCTTATACGAAGAAAAAATACCATTTTATCAATATTTCCCGTAAAACCTAT
>DAOOWO010000034.1:0-12852 GCA_035371225.1 Bacteroidales bacterium
ACAAACAACGGCAGAGGATCGTTTGTGCTGAATATTCCCGACTCCGACTGGGGCAGATTTTTTATTCGCGTTACCGATATGGCCAGCAGCCACAGTGCCGGAAAAACGGTCTATTTCGACTGGCCCGACTGGGCTAGCCGTTCGCGCGAAGGCAAGGAAGGCGCCGCCATGCTGATTTTTTCTGCTGACAAGGAAAAATACCAGGTAGGCGATGAAGTAAAACTTACCATCCCGACAAGTGAAGGCGCAAGAGCCCTTATAACCCTTGAAACCGGGAGCAAAGTCTTGCAGTCATATTGGTTAGACACCGAAAAAAATCAGACATTTTTTAAATTTAAGGTTACCGAAGAAATGGCGCCGAATATTTATGTCAATGTCACGCTCATTCAACCACACAATCAGACTGCTAACGATCTGCCCATCAGGCTTTATGGTGTGATACCCATACTGGTCGAAGATCCTGGCACACACCTCCGGCCGGTAATACAGATGGCCGAGGTGCTCAGGCCGGAAGGAAATGCCAGCATCACCATCAAAGAAGAAAACGGCAAAGCCATGACATATACTCTAGCCGTTGTTGACGAAGGCCTGCTCGACCTGACAAAATACAAAACCCCCGACCCGTGGAATTATTTTTATGCACGCGAAGCCCTGGGCGTAAAGTCATGGGATTTGTATGACTATGTGATGGGCGCTTATGGCGGACAACTGGAACGCATACTGAGTATAGGCGGCGGCGACGACGGCGGCGATGGCAAAGGCGCTAACCGTGCTAACAGGTTTAAACCTATGGTGAAGTTTTTCGGGCCTTTTGCACTGAAAAAAGGGGCTTCAAATACCTATAATTTTAAAATGCCGCAATATATAGGCTCTGTGAGGGTGATGGTGATTGCAGGACAGGATGGCGCCTATGGCAATGCTGAAAAAACTGTGGCGGTGCGCAAGCCACTGATGCTGTTGGCAACTCTGCCAAGAGTGGTAGGCCCGGGCGAAACAGTGACCTTGCCGGTCAGCGTTTTTGCTATGGAAAAATTCATTAAAAATGTAAGTGTTAAAGTAACCACAAACGAGATGTTTACTATCGCCGACAAAAATACCAAGAACGTCTCTTTTAAGGAAATTGGCGATGACCTTGTGAACTTCCAGCTTCAGGTAAAAGAGGCAATCGGTATAGGGAAAGTAAAAGTTTTCGCATCATGTGGAAAGGAAACTGCTGTGTATGAAATAGAAATTGATGTCCGCAACCCTAACCCTGAGGTGACCGAGGTAATATCGGATGTGATGAAAACAGGAAAGTCCTGGAATACCTCTTTCAGCCCTGTCGGCGTAGCCGGGACCAATAAGGGTACTATCGAAGTGTCATCGATTCCGCCTATCAACCTCGAACGCAGGCTTAAATTTCTGATTCATTATCCTTATGGGTGTCTTGAACAAACCACATCATCCGTTTTTCCTCAATTATACCTGTCCGATCTTATCGATATTGATGAAAATATGAAAAAAAGCGCAGAACGCAATATTAAAGCGGGCATCAACAGGATAAGTTCTTTCCAGACTCCGTCGGGAGGATTTGGTTATTGGCCGGGGGCTTATGAGGCCGACCAGTGGGCAAGTTGTTATGCCGGACAGTTCCTGCTCGAAGCCAAGGACAAAGGATATACAGTATCTGCTTCTGTACTGAAAAAATGGACAAAATACCAAAAACATATGTCCACAACCTGGACGGCAGAATACAACAAGTTTTATTATAATTCTGATCTCGTGCAGGCCTACCGCCTTTATACACTGGCACTTGCCGGTGCTCCAGAGCTGGGCGCCATGAACCTGCTGAAAGAACAAAAGAGCCTTTCGGTGCAGGCTATATGGCGGCTGGCAGCAGCTTATCAACTGGCCGGGCAGCCGCTGGTGGCAAGACGTATGGCAGCCACAGCCGGAACTACCATAAAACCGTATAAGGAAATGTGGTTTACATACGGCTCCGACGACCGCGACCGTGCTATGATTGTCGAAGCGCTGTCGCTGATGGATATGCGCAATAAGGCAGCGCCCATAATAAAACAATTATCTCAACGGCTCAGTAAAGACGAGTGGATGAGCACACAAACCACAGCTTTCTGCCTGCTGGCTATTTCAAAATATGTGGGTAACCAGAGCGGTAGCGGAATAGACTTTACTTATACTATCAATAATGGATCGCCGGTAACAAAAAAATCCAACAAATCGTTGGCTACCATTGATATGAATCTGAAAAATTCAACACAAAAAGGCAAACTGAAAATCAGAAACAATGGTTCCGGTATCTTGTACGCACGTGTTATTTTGTCGGGAGTGCCGGCTGCAGGTGAAGAAAAAGCCGGCGACAACAACCTGAAAATTGAAGTGCTCTACAAATCGCTTGAAGGAGAAAAAATTAACCCTTCAAAACTCGAACAGGGTAAGGATTTTATGGCAGAGGTTACTATTACAAACCCCGGGCTGATGGGCTATTATTACAATATGGCGTTGTCGCATATCTTCCCCTCGGGATGGGAAATCCACAATACCCGCATGGACGATTCTTACGGGCGGGTGCAAATGTCGGCATACGATTATCAGGATTTCCGCGATGATCGGGTGTACACATTCTTTAGTGTGGGAACCAACGAAAAACGCACGTATAAGGTTCTGCTTAACGCCAGTTACCTGGGACGTTTTTATTTGCCTACCGTGAGTTGTGCCGCCATGTATGATGACGCCATCTATGCCCGGACCAAAGGGCAGTGGGTGGAAGTGGTGCCTTATAACGGCCTGGCTTCGGCAAATAATTAACAATCTGTTGTAAAATACGGAAGTCAAGAAATTATTTATCTTCCCTCATGCTTTTAATGGCATGAGCCATACTGGTAAACACCCGGTCAATAAAAGTGTTAAAATCAGTGCCGGATTTTCCGGTGTGATTAAAGGAATGCATTTTTTCGGGGGTGGTATAACTTATGGTGCAATTAAATGAGCCGGACTGATCTGTAGCGGTTTTTACCGAAACAAATACCGCCATATCCACTTTCATTTCCAGCATATAATTCTGTACCTCGGTATCAATGGCTGTCTCCTGACTCACCAGCCCTGAGGCAGAAAGTGCAGCTTCCGCCTGAAGCACATCTTTGTACATGCTTTCATTAATCATTACACCAGGTATAGAACTTAATTCAGCGATTAATAATGAAGCCAGTCCTTTTTCCTGTATTTTTTCTTCTTCGCTGGCATTATTATCCATATGGGAAATGCGAACAGAAAATTCTTTTTTGGGATCCGCGCTATAGTCATTAAGGAAAATGGCGCCAACCACGGAAGATGACCTCACTACCGGCCTGACAAAATATTCTTCATAAACCTCCACCCGGTTGTGCGTACTCTGGCTGAAATATAATTTTTCATATTTTGTGATGCTTACCTTTGAGCCGTCGCCGCTCATGCTGTATTGATTACCGTAAGATAATGGAATATCCTTTACCTCAAAGTCGAAATAGGTTTCATCAGTAGAATACATCTGAATTTCGGGATCGCCGGCAAAATGAGTTTTTTTGTACTTTATTTTCAGCCATTTGATGACCTTTTTATCAGGCGAAAATTCTCCGTTCATTTTTATAATCTCTTTATAATCAAAATAAGGATAGCTATATGCAATGCCCGAAAACAAATTCCCGTTCATTATGATAGGATTAAATTCGCCGGCTATGGTTATGGTTTTATCCTTTTCAGGAATAGAATTATCTGTTTTCACCCCATCGTTAATACTTTGGTCCACTATACGCATAATCATGGCGGTAGAAAAACTAAATTTAATTTTTTTTGCGGATTGTCCCCTGGCATGCATCAGCAAGCAACATAGGGCTAAAACCAACAGTACGGATGTTTTATTCACAGGTATTTTTCTTATTGTTCTTTGGTAAAAATAAAAATTTTTTCGATAAAACCAGAATTTTTATGAATCCCATCAGTATTGCCCGGTTTCTGTTTGTAAAAATGACATAATCTGTTTTTCTGGTCATATGGTACTCATAATTTTTTTAATTTTGACGACACGTGCGGTAAATGAGCCTGATAACAATGCCTGAAAAAGGAAAGAAAAAAAAATCCTTAATCTTTGGTTTTAGCCGGAATATTTTTTTTACGGGTATCACCAGCTTTCTGACAGATACCTCTGTAAAGATGCTGTACTCGGTGATGCCCATGTTTCTGATATCTATAGGCGCATCCAAAACCAGCCTGGCGCTTATCGAAGGCATAGCCGAAAGCACCGCTTCGCTCATTAAGGCGCTGTCGGGCTTCTGGAGCGACAAAATCGGCAAAAACAAACCTTTTCTGCTTTTGGGCTACGGCCTTTCTGCGTTAATAACCCCCTTGTATGTTTTTGCTTTTTTGCCTGTCCATGTTCTCGTACTTCGCTTTATCGAAAGGTTCGGAAAAGGCATAAGGACAGCTCCTCGCGACAGCCTGATAGCGGGCTCGGTGATAAACGGCGAAACAGGAAAAAGCTTTGGCCTGCAGAAAGCCATGGATAATAGCGGCGCCATACTCGGCCCATTGATTGCTTTCGGTTTATTATGGTTGTTCCCTGGTAATTTCAGAATTATTTTCCTCCTGGCTGGAATACCTGCGATACTGGCGATTTTTGTAATCATTTTCGGCATCAGGGAGGCCCAAAAAAACAAGTCAGAATTGTTTACAAAATTTCGTTTCCGTGATTTTTCACCCAGGTTTTATTTTTTTCTGGTCATCATATTTGTCTTTACCCTTGGAAATTCCACCGATGCCTTACTGATGGTAAAGGCCAATGAGGTCGGGATAAAAGTTGCATTTATTCCCCTGGTTTATCTTATTACCAACCTGGTTTCTGTCGTCTTTGCCATTCCCATCGGGAAACTTTCCGACAGGATTGGAAAAGAAAAAATCCTGATCACGGGTTTCTTGATTTATGCCGCGGTGTATTTTGGTTTCGGCCTGTCGGGCAGCATTGGAACCATCATTTCTTTATTTGCCTTTTACGGATTATATTCTGCCTGCACCGACGGCATTCAGAAAGCATTTGTGGCCGATTTGACAGATAAGAATAAAAAAGGTACGGCCATGGGCATTTACAATGCTTTGCTGGGTATAACGCTGTTACCGGCCAGCCTAATTGCCGGTGGACTTTATGATAAGGTCAATTCATCAGTGCCGTTTTATTTCGGTTCCTTAATGGCCATAATTTCGATGGTATTGATGATAATCTTTGCCTTGAAATTCAAGGGAAGTGCCAAAATCGAACAGGCGTAGACACTACAATTCTGTTTATAATTTATTTCTGATAGATTTCATTACTGCTTTTTACAAAAACTTGTTGGCCATAAGTATATTATCAAAGGCACCCGGGATTGGCAGAGGATCGCTGCTCAGACGTTTACGGGTCTCGTGAGCCTGCGTAAACAGGTCGCCGTTTTGTCAATAGCCGTTATTACTGGATACGGAGTTGGTTTTAAAAAACGCCCTGATTTCTGAAAAAAATAAATAAAATAATTGTTAAATGAAAAAATAATAGGTAAAAATTTATTCATTGTCAAAAGCAATACGCTTATTCATTATTTTATAACGTTAATAAACTAATTTAAATTTTTATACAAAAAATAAATGTATATTAATAAATTTATAATCATATGGTCAACTGTTGTGTAAGTTTATTTTATAAATGAGAAATTTTATAAAGGCATAAATGACAATTATATATCAATAGTTAATTGTAAAGATGTTCACGTTATAATGAACCAAAAGTATATAGATAAAAAGGAAACATAACAAGAATTGGCCGCAGTTTTCATAGTAATATAAATATTTATAAATATATTGTGATAATATAGATAAAACAATGAAAAAACAAATTTTATTAGTATTCGCATTAGCCATTTTTGGCTTTAATATTAACGCACAGTATTACAATTATTACGGTGATACTGTTACGCTTGATTTGCCCGTTTATAACGGTAATCTGCAATGGCAACAGACCGCGGACACTGCAACTGTATGGGTAGACATTCCGGGAGCCACCTATCAGCCTTATGAAATTGCGGTTGCTTCATCAAAATATTATCGCGCCAGAGTAATTAATGGCACATGCAACCCGGTGTTCTCGCAAGTAAAAGGTGTCAGGCTATATAATGTTCAACAACGGTTAAATTATGGTGAAACCCCAAAGCATATTTACGATAGTGGAATTCCAATAGATTCACTTTATGGCAAAACTTATCAGGGAGGGCTGATCTTTTATTTAAACGAGGTTAATGGAACAGGTCTTGTAGCAGCACCTTTCGATCAAAGTACCGGAGCCGAATGGGGTTGTCATGGAACAGCAATCTCAGGAGCGGATGGAACAAGCATTGGGACTGGAGCGCAGAATACACTTGATATTGAAGCCAGTTGTGCCACAGCGGGTACGGCGGCAGATATATGCGCCAATTTGGTTTTAGGCGCCTATTCCGACTGGTTTTTACCTTCAAGAGATGAACTTCATGAAATGTTTAATTATTTAAAAGGTAGAGGTTTTGGTAGTTTTACTGATAACTATTATTGGAGCTCGAGTGAGTGTGCCAGCTACGAGTTAGACGATGCCTGGCTTCAGAACTTCCAATTTGGCAATCAGTACAACTATGTTAAGTACAACCCAACTCATGTGCGTGCTGTGAGGGCTTTTTAATTTATCCATAAGAATAATTCTGTTCAAAAAAATTATAAATCATGAAAAACAAAATGAATATGTACGTTCAAATATTAAAAGTTGAAAAGCTTTGGGTTATTAAAAGTGTTTTGATTTGTTGTTTTTTTATTTTCACCGTGTTTAGTCGGGAATCAGCAAATGCCCAAACAACACATATTCTGTTCAACGTTAATGTAACATCGTTACCCGCTGTAACAACAGGAAATGTTACAAACATTACAGGCATTGGTGCAATCAGCGGAGGCATAATTGCCACTTCCGGCGGAGAACCTGTTACCTTACGAGGTGTGTGCTGGAGTACAGCCATCAATCCAACAATAGCCGACAGTCATACCGCTGATGGTAACGGAACAGGTTCTTTTTCCAGCAATCTTACATCTTTGTCGCCTTACACCACCTATTACATTCGTGCTTATGCTACAAATTGCGTTGGTACAGGGTATGGAAATCAAATCAGCTTTACCACTCAAGCCATGACTGATATTAATGAAAAAGAAACCTGGGATAGTAGCATAAAAACTTTCCCCAATCCTGTTTCAGATGAATTAATCATCGAAGCAAATGGTTATGAAGGCATTATCAATTTTGAGATTTATAATTCAATTGGTGCAATAATTTTTAAAGGTAACTTATTACACCAAACCTCTATCAACACAGGTGATTTTGCCTCTGGTATCTATATGCTAAAACTTGATGATGGAAAATCGCTTGAAGTTAAAAAGATTATTAAAGAGTAAATCACCGACTACTTCATTAGATACGACTTATTGTTAACCACATCCATCACGGCTTTCTGCAGAAATTCGTTGGCCATCAGTATCATGTCGAAGTCGCTGGGGAAGGGCAGGGGAGCGCTGCCCAGCCGTTTCTGGGTTTCGGGTGTCAGCGCACGCAGGTCGCCGTTGGCCATCAGGTAGCCGTTGCTGAACACGGAGTTGGCGATGATGTTTTCGGAAGTTATCAGTTGTTTGCTGGCATTATTGTAAAAATCCACTTTCCCCGAAAGCACCGCTTCTTTATTTTGCGCTATCTCCTTCACATGACATTCGGTCTTCACATATCTGGGCACCTTAATGTCGTTGCCCAGGCTGTCTTTCATTACGTTACCGCGGCTGTCGAGTTGGTAAGTCCAGCCGTCCTGTATGGTCTTGGATTCAGTCCATATTTTTTCTTTTAAACGTTCGGGCGACACATCAATCATCTTCAGATTTACCACTATGGCATAGTCGTAGGCCAGGCCATCCTGCTCACGGGTATCGTATTGCACCCATTTTTTGTTAAGGCCTGCAAGCGAAATTTTCAAAAACTCATACTCAAAATCCTTGGGTAAAATGGCGTTGCTGTTGTTTTGCATATAGAGTATCACATACGTGGTGCCTTTTAACTCTGCCTGTCTGATTAGTTCATTCACATCTTTGTATTCTGAATAATGTTTTTTGATTTTGGTGAACTCGCTGTATGCCTGGCGTGCCGACATTTTGTCGTTGCTCTTCAGCAACTTTGTGCCGAGGGCGTAATAATAGTCACAGGCTTTTTTTTCGGCTTCTATCAGGTTCTGATCGTAGTCGTGATATTCAAATCCGATGGCGGCGAGTATATGTTGTGGCAGGCTTTTGGCCATGTCCTGACGGTTTTTTAGGGCATTGTAGTTTTGGAAAACTTCTTCCCAGATATCCGGCTGGCCCGTCTTGCGCAGGTAATCTATCCTGTCGAGGTTTTGCCGGTTGGCTTGCTTATAGGCCTGGGTAAGCACGGCCAACTGTTTTACATTATCGGGATTTTTACGGAGCTTGGCGATGGCTTTTTTTGTAGCCATATCAAAATTGCCTTTTTCAAGGTATTGTTTTGAGGTCGTGCATCCTGTGGCCAGAAGGATGAAGCTTATCAGAAAAAAAACAACTTTTGTTTTCATGGCAGGTCTTTTTTAGAAAAAAATACAAAATTTAAGCCAAAAATCAGCTCGTCCAAAGATAGGATTTTCTTTTATTCCGAAAACATCTTTATTAATAGCGGTATGGGTTTCCTGACTGTAATAAAATGCAATGTTAATATCAGGAATTATTGTACTTTTACTTTTTTTTTGGCTAAATTTGAGGCGTAAATAAAATTTAAAAAACAAAAAAATGAAAGGAATAATCCTTGCCGGAGGCTCCGGAACCCGGCTATATCCGTTGACTATTGCTGTGAGCAAGCAGATGATGCCCGTATATGATAAGCCCATGATTTATTACCCCTTGAGCGTGCTGATGATGGCGGGAATCTCGGAGGTGCTGATAATTTCTACGCCTTACGACCTGCCGAATTTTCAAAAACTTTTAGGTGACGGCAGTGAACTGGGATGCAAATTCTGCTATGCCGCCCAGGAAATCCCCAACGGACTGGCACAGGCTTTTGTCATCGGGGAAGAATTTATAGGAAAAGATAAGGTGGCCCTGGTATTAGGTGATAATATTTTTTATGGTACGGGCCTGCCAAAACTTCTGCAGGAAAACAACGATCCCGAAGGGGGTGTGGTGTTTGCCTACCATGTCTCAGATCCGCATCGTTATGGCGTTGTGGAATTTGATGAAAATCTGAAGGCCATTTCCATCGAGGAAAAGCCGCAGGCCCCCAAGTCGAATTATGCAGTTCCTGGCTTGTATCTGTATGATAACAGCGTTGTTGAAGTGGCAAAAAATATTAAGCCCAGCAAGCGTGGCGAATACGAAATAACAGATGTAAACAGGTATTATCTTGAACAGAAAAAATTGAAAGTTGCCATACTTACCCGCGGAACAGCCTGGCTTGACACAGGAACTTTTTCATCCTTGTTACAGGCATCGCAGTTTGTGGAGGTTATTGAAAACAGGCAGGGTCTGAAAATTGGCTGTATCGAAGAGATAGCCTATCGAATGGGCTTTATTGATGCTGAAAAACTAAGGTTTTTGGGCGAGAAATATATTAAATCCGGTTATGGAGAGTATCTTTTAAAAATATTAGAACAAAAACAATTATGAGAACAATTTTGATTACCGGTGGGGCAGGGTTTATCGGAAGCTGCCTGGCAGAAAAAATGATCAGCGACCCCGAAAATTATGTTGTTATTGTGGATGACCTTACAACGGGTGATGTTTCCAAGTTGCCTTCTACGCAAAATAAAAACTGGCGTTTTATTAAATGCAATGTGAACGATTACCGTGATATTTCTGCGGTGATGCTGGCCTTTCCTTTCGATTATGTTTTTCATTATGCCGCTGTGGTTGGAGTACAGCGTACGCAGTTGTTTCCGGTGAAGGTTTTGAATGATATAAAAGGTATCTCTAACATTTTAAATCTGAGTAAAAATTCGCATGTAAAACGGGTTTATTTTTCATCTTCTTCGGAGGTTTATGGCGAACCAGTAGAGTTGCCTCAAAATGAGCTTACTACACCCTTAAATTCGAGGGTGCCTTATGCCGTGGTGAAAAATATCGGGGAAGCCTATCTGAAATCCTATCACAAAGAGTATGGTCTTGACTATACCATTTTCAGGTTTTTCAATACCTATGGGCCTAAGCAAAGCCGCGATTTTGTGATGTCGCGTTTTATGGCGCTGGCGTTGAAAAATCAGAATATTACCATCTATGGAGACGGCAGCCAGTCGAGAACCTTTTGTTATATCAACGACAATGTGGATGCCTGCTATGCCAGTTTTATAAATTCTGCTGTTAACAATAATACCATCAACGATATTATCAACATAGGAAATGATAACGAGATTTCCATTCTTGACCTGGCGAATAAAATCATAAGCCTGACCAATTCTCAGTCGAAGATAGTGTTTAAACCGCCTTTGGAAGAGGGTGATATGCACCGGCGCCTGCCCGACACTACCAAGATGCGTAAACTGCTTGGCCGGCCCATGCTTTCTATTGACGAAGGAATAAAGAAACTAATAGAAAATCCGTTTTTCCTGAAGTAAGATCAGATGGGGTATTTTATACCGTCATAATATCTTTTTCTTTTTGCGCCAGCAATTTGTCTGTTTTTGCAATGAAATTATCGGTCATTTCCTGGATGTCATTCTGAGCTTTTTTCACGAGGTCTTCCGGCACGCCTTCTTTTTCGAGTTTTTTTGCGGCATCGTTCGAGTTTCTGCGGATATTTCTGATGGATACCTTAGCGTTTTCTGCTTCGATGCGGGCTTTTTTCACCAAATCCTTACGGCGTTCTTCGGTAAGGGGGGGAACAACAATACGCAAAACTTCACCATCGTTTTTGGGATTAAAACCAAGGTTGGCGGCCATGATAGCTTTTTCTATCAGGGACAGGGTGTTTTTATCCCAGGGCTGTATGATGATTTGTTTAGGATCAGGGGTGTTAATGTTCGATAACTGTTCCAATGGTGTAACAGCACCGTAATATTCTATTTTTATCCCTTCAAGCATTTGGATGCTTGCTTTTCCTGTGCGTATTTTTTGAAATTCGCGTTCAAGATGTACCAGCGCATTCTGCATGGTTTCATTTGTTTCTTCTATCAAAAAATCTAGTTCTTCAGACATATTTGTATTTTTATATTATTTGCTTTTTATTACATTAATTTGTTACCAGGGTTCCTATTGTTTCACCAGATATTATTTTCTGAAGGTTTCCTTCAGTATTCATATCAAAAACTACCACGGGCATATTGTTGTCCTTGCATAAAGTAAACGCAGTCATGTCCATGATTTTCAGATTTTTTTCGTAGGCGTCGTCAAAGGTGAGGGTAGTAAATTTTTTCGCTTCCGGGTTTTTTTCCGGATCATCGGTATAGATACCATCCACGCGGGTGCCTTTCAGGAGGATGTCGGCCTTGATTTCCAGCGCCCGCAACACCGCGGCGGTATCTGTAGTAAAAAAAGGATTTCCGGTGCCGCCCGAGATGATAACAATTTCTCCTTTTTCAAGATGTTGTATGGCTTTCCGTCCGCTGGTAAGTTCGCAAACAGGATTAACCTGCACCCCTGACAGTACTTTGCATTTTAAGCCTTTGTTTTCAAAAGCTGCCTGCAGGGCCAGACCGTTGATAACCGTGGCCAGCATGCCCATATAATCTCCCTGCACCCTGTCGATGCCAAAGGTATTGCCTTTCAATCCCCTGAATATATTGCCTCCGCCAATAACGATGGCAATCTGAATATTGAGGTCGTAAATTTTTTTTATTTCATTGGCATACAACTCAATACGGTCGGAGTCAAAACCATATTCTTTTTCGCCCATCATGGCCTCACCACTAAGTTTCAGGAGAATTCTTTTATATTTCATGAGAAAATTTTTACAGGGCAAAAATAAAAAAAAAGAGAGAACCTGAGGCCTCTCTTTTTTTATTTGTGTGGTAAAAGCTTAGTTTTTCACCGAAACTCTTTTAAATTCAATAACTTTAAGGTCTTTATCACATTCGGAAAGGTATTGTCCGACAGTTTTTTTGCTGTCTTTAATAAATTCCTGATTGATAAGTGTGTTGTCTTTAAAGAATTTATTGAGTTTTCCGAGGGCGATTCTTTCGAGCATATCCTCGGGTTTTCCTTCGGCACGGGCTTGTTCTTTACCAATTTCTATTTCCCTGTCAATCAATGATTGGTC
Source organism: Bacteroidales bacterium (assembly GCA_035371225.1). Classification (GTDB taxonomy): domain Bacteria; phylum Bacteroidota; class Bacteroidia; order Bacteroidales; family CAIWKO01; genus CAIWKO01. The sequence goes on from DAOOWO010000034.1 coordinate 12,308, forward strand.
AACGCTGTCTTTGTCTATGGCTACGGGGCTCATAGCGGCAATCTGCATGGCGATATCTTTACCGTATTGGTCAATATCTTTGCCTTCAGATTTGTTCAATCCCAGCATGGAAGCTAATTTGTTGCCCATGTGATTATATACAAACACTCTGGGGGCTTCGATAAACTGATATTCATTGAGTCCGATTTTTTCACCTGTTTTTCCCATGTAATCGCTCACATGATCTGCCACGCTGCGGTTGTTGATGGTCAGGCTTTTCAGTTCGTCCAGGGATTTGGGTTTGTGTGTCAGTGTTAACGAAGCAATACCGTTGGCGAGGTCGATAAATTCCTGGTTTTTGGCGACAAAGTCGGTTTCGCAGTTCAGCATGGTGATAGCTCCAAACTTTTTGTCTTCGGTGGCCAGGGCTATTACCAGCCCTTCGGATGTTTCGCGGTCGGCGCGTTTGTTGGCTACTTTTTGTCCTTTTTTACGTAAGTAGTCAATAGCTTTTTCGTAGTCCCCGTCGCATTCTACCAGGGCGTGTTTACAATCCATCATGCCGG
>DAOOWO010000035.1:0-12720 GCA_035371225.1 Bacteroidales bacterium
CATTGAAAATATCTGTGAAAGGACTCAAAGGCGGGCACTCAGGCGTGGATATTAACCTCGAAAGGGCCAATTCCAACAAACTGCTTAACCGTATCTTGTGGTTTGCATATAATAATCTGGGAATGCGTCTTTCCAGCATCGACGGCGGAAGCCTGCGCAATGCCATCCCGCGCGAATCATTTGCCGTGGTTACCCTTCCAAAAGAAAATGTTGAACAATTCAAAAAATTCATTAAAGATTTTACCGAAATCGTCATTAATGAATACAAAAATGTGGAAGACACCATCACTATACTGGTAGAATCCGTGGAATTGCCCAGCACTATCATTGACAATGTTACAACAAATAATCTGCTCGACGCCATCTATGCTACACCGAACGGAGTGATCAGAATGAGCCAGGATATGAAAGGACTTGTGGAAACTTCTACCAACCTGGCCATTGTAAAATCAAAAGACGGCGTTATTGATGTGATGTGCCTGCTGCGCAGCTCCGTTGATACAGCCAAAGAAGATCTCGAAAATATGTTTGCCAGTATTTATTCTCTGGCCTGTGCCGAAAGTATTTTTGATGGCCAGTATCCGGGTTGGAAACCCAATATGGATTCTCCGATTCTGAAAGAAATGCTGCTGGCTTACGAAAAACAGTTCGGAACAAAACCGCACGTCAGCGCTATCCACGCAGGACTTGAATGTGGCCTGCTGGGCGGAGTTTATAAAAACTGGGATATGATTTCTTTTGGCCCCACCATCAACTTCCCGCATTCGCCGGCCGAAAAAGTAAATATTCCCTCTGTGGAAAAATTCTGGGCTTTTCTTACCGAAACATTGAAAAATGTACCGGTAAAAGAAAATGCATAAAAAGTTAACACACAAAAGAAAAGGACTGCTTGCAAGACAGTCCTTTTTTTTTATTGTGCCGCATTAATGTGCCAGGCCTCGTTTAACGTCATTATTGTGGTGTTTCATGCCGCCGCAATTTCTGCCCGATTGGCACGAAACGGATAACAGTGAAATTACCAGCAATAACAAAAATAGTTTTATGATTTTGATTTTCATTTTCATAGAAGGGTTTATAATAAAAAAACGCAAAAATAAACCTTTTCCTTTGTTTTGAAGAAACAATTATTTTACCACACACATTTTCTTTTTCAGGCAAAAACTGTCGCTTGTCAGAGCATACACATAAGTGCCTGCCGGCAGTTGGTCGTCCAGAAAAAATGTATGCAGTCCTTTGTCTAAGGTGCCCTTAAAGATTACTCCGGCGGCCTTGCCAGTGAGGCTGTAATAAGACAATTCGATCAAAGTTTTTTTCTTTAAAAGAATTCCAATGTGAGTTTTTTCAATAAATGGGTTGGGCTGGTTTTGAAATAATACCACATCGTCGGTTGATGGCTCTTCGAAAGCTATTCCTGTATGAAAATAGGCCTGATGTGCCGCCGTGGCGCTGCTCTGGATGTCGCCCAGGTGATCGCCGGCCAGCAGGGCAAATACAATTACGGCAGAGTCGTTGGCCGCCAGGGTAAGCGGCCCTGAACTGAGCATTTGCGAAACATCGTTTCCATAACCCGAAACACCGGCCAAATTTCTGTTGGTTTTTAAGGCAATATATTTTTCGTTGGTTGTAAAACCATCAGAAATGTTTATGCTGCCATTTTCACCGGTATTGTCAAAAGCATAATGAACGGCTGTACCTGCCGAAATCAGACTTAAGCCGGCATAATGGCTGCCTGAGGAGGAGTAACAATAGCCCGTCTTAGTATCGGAATCATATTCAGCACGGTTGGTGCTGCTGCCATCGATGTCCCAGTCGGCATACAGCCCGGTATAAATGCCCGAAAGAGCATAGGCATTTTTGTTTTTTAAGGTATATTCCAGCAGGATAAACTTGTCGTTGGGCGGTTCTTTCCAGGCAAGGACACGCTGGGTAACTTCAATATTTATTTTTGATGTTCCTGCAAGTGAATCATTAAAAATTCCTTTTCCTTCAAAATCCGCATGTTGCGAAGGGATAACTCTGGCCAAAGAAGATTTAATGTTGAAGTCGTGGTCAAATAATCCCGGATCGCTGTATAAGACATCGCAAACCTGCGTTCCCGAACGGCCAACAATAAAACCTCCCGAGTACAGCATGGTTTCGCCGTTGTTATATCTGAATCCTAACCCCTGTAAGCTGTTACCGTTCACATAACCCAGTACTCCGTCGCTGGTCAGGGTGGTGGTAACTTTATTGGTATCGATGTCTAAATAATCTTTGTTTGCATAAACGTAGAAATACTGAACTGCCCTGTAATTATTATCAGTTATAGTAAATTTAAATACCAGGTTTTCGTTTGGTGCAATGCCAGGTTTTATAAGTAGACTAAACGGATTAGCTGCATTGCTGGTAACGCATAGAGTGGCCAGGCTTCCGGCAACAAACACCGAATCCAGCAGGACGACATGTGGAGATGCGCACGAAAGACTTACCATAAGGTTTGGTGTGGAAGGCGCAAGGTAATTGATGAAGTCGCCTTTGATATAAATCGTATCATTCGGGTCAGCAAGGGCTTGATGATGCGAATTCTCATAAACGATATTATACATTTGGACGGATGGTAGCACCGAATCGTTGAGGGCACTGAAAATATTAAGCCTCCCCGAACCAAGCAGATCACGATAGGCCATGTTGGCCGGAAGGGTGTCAATGATGTCGGCTGTTACCTTAAGCTTTTCTGCAATTTGTATTGCAGAAAGTGAAGGATATTTGCACCTTAGTAAGGCAGCACAGCCCGAAACGATAGGGGCAGAGAAAGAGGTGCCTCCGGAACTGCCGTAAATCCCTCCCATTCCGGTTGACCAAACATTGTCGCCCGGCGCTGTGATATCAACAAAATGTCCATAACTCGAAAAATTTGCCTTGTTGTCGTTAATGTCGCTGGCGGCAACACTCAGTACATAATTATATGAAGCCGGGAAATAAGCCACGGAATTGTTGTCGTTGCCGCAGGCGGCAATAACCAGAGCCCCCCTGTTGATGGTGGCATAGTCGATAACGTCCTGCCCGTATTGCCCGGTATAAAATGTGTTGCCCCACGAACAATTTACTATGCTGCATCCGTGCTCTACGGCATACACAATGCTTTCATAGGTCATGGTGCCCATGTTATTGGCATCACTCACTTTTACCGGCAGAAATTTGCATTGGAAACCTGTTCCTGCAATACCGGCGCCGTTGTTGGTGGTGGCCGAAGAAAGACCGGCGGTAAAAGTGCCGTGCGAAATGGTGCCCATGGGGTTATTGTCGTTCTCGCCCATGTCCCAACCGCGGAAATTGTCCGTGTATCCGTCGTTGTCATTATCTATTCCGTCAATGGGGTCGTGATAGTTGTATTTTATGTTGTTGATTAAGTCGGGATGAGTAATGTCAACCCCCCAATCGGTAATGCCAATCACCATATTGCTGTCGCCTTTTTCCATATCCCAGGCACCGAAAGCCCCTATAAGGCCCAGGTGATATTGATTTGTGATAAGCGGATCGTCAGGCAGGTAGTCCATCGGCTTTGAAAAGTAATGTGGCTGGGCATATTCCAACATTCCGGTGGCCAAAAGCCGGTTGATGGCATGCGTTATATTTTCGGAGGAAAGGTATTTTATCTCATAGATGCGTGACAAGTCGGCATACTTTTGTCCTTGCAGATTCGATTTTTGTGCCGGCGGCAGGATAGCTGGAAATTTTTTTTCCAGACGGTCAATACCCAACTGCTGGAATACGGCATTAACAGGGGGCAGGTCCAGATGATCGTTTTTGCAATAAGAAGCATATTCGGGTTTGATTTTTAGTATGATAGTGTTTTTAATATAATCATTTTTGGTACTTCCTGCCGGTAGTTGAAACCGCTGAACAGCCTGTCCGAACCCACTGGCGAAATACAATAGAAGTACTATTGAAATTACTGTTTTGTAAATTGTTTTTGGCATATCGTTAAATTGTTTGTATAAAATTACAGTAAAAATTTATTGTCAGCAAATTATAATGCCGGATATTCGGGAATATCCTCCTGAAATGAAAAGGTTTTTTTGTCCTGATCCATGATAAAGAAAAAATGTTTCAGGCCGTTCGATATTATCAGATACCTCACATGGAGTGCAATGTTATAGCGGGCTATCTGGTCAAAAACCTTTTGGTTGATGCTTACTTCTGGTGATTTGAATTCCAGGATCATCAGCGGCTTTCCTGTGTTGTCATAAACCACGACATCGCAGCGTTTCTGGGTTTTGTAAACCTTCAGGGTCTGTTCCAGCAGGATCATTGACGGAGGATATTTTTTTTCTTCTGCCAGGAACTTCAAAAAATTCTGCCTAACCCATTCTTCGGGTGTCAGGGCCACGTATTTTTTACGGATAAAATCAAAAATCTTTGGGGAAGCCCCTGGTGTTACAGAAAATTCGTAGTGGGGAAGATTAAGCGGAAGCATAAGATATTTTTGTATTTTTGCCTTAAAGTTACTCATAAAAAATAATTGCTGATGAAAACAAAAAACGAAATAGTACAGGACTGGCTTCCGCGCTATACAGGAACAGAGATTGCCGATTTCGGGAAATATATTTTGCTGACCAATTTCAATCATTACCTCGAGCTTTTTGCAGAGCAGTTTAATGTACCCATCAAAGGCGAAAACAAATCCATGCCCTGCGCCACTGCCAATAATATCACTATTGTTAACTTTGGTATGGGCAGCGCCAATGCGGCAACCATAATGGATTTGCTGGGCGCCGTGGAACCAAAAGCCGCCTTGTTTCTGGGTAAATGCGGAGGTTTGAAAAAGAAAAACAAACTGGGCGACCTGATTCTTCCTATTGCCGCTATCAGGGGGGAAGGTACCTCCAATGATTATTTTCCACCGGAAGTACCGGCGCTGCCGGCTTTTAATCTGCAAAAAGCTGTTTCTACCACCATCCGGGAATTAGGACACGACTACTGGACAGGAACGGTTTATACTACCAACCGGCGCGTTTGGGAACACGACGATGAGTTCAAAAAATACCTGCGTAATATTCGTGCGATGGCCATTGATATGGAAACTGCCACTTTATTTTCGGTAGGTTTTGCAAACGAAATTCCCATGGGCGCCTTGCTGTTGGTTTCCGACCAGCCCATGATTTCATCGGGTATTAAAACCCAGAAAAGTGATAAAAAGGTTACCGAACTATATGCTGAAAACCACCTGAAAATAGGCGTGGAATCACTCAACCAGTTGATAAATAACCGGCTCACCGTGAAACATCTTTATTTCGACTATAAATAAGCTCCATGAAAAGCTATAACGAAATAATAAAAGATCTCGAACGTAAAATTTATTACCCGGTATATTTTTTATCAGGCGAAGAACCTTATTATATTGACCTGATCAGCGATTATATTGAAGAAAATCTTCTTCAACCCGAAGAAAAAGAATTCAACCTTCACGTAATGTATGGCCGCGATACCAGCATACGGAATATTGTGGACAGTTGCAAGGGTTTTCCCATGATGTCGAATTATAAGCTGGTAATTGTTAAAGAGGCCCAGGATATTAAAGATATCGAAAACCTCGAAAAATATATTTCCAGCCCGTTGGATTCTACCATACTAGTGGTTGCGTATAAATATCACAAATTAGATAAAAGAAAATCTTTTGCCAAATTGGTTGAAAAAAAAGCGGTATTGTTTGAATCGGCAAAAATTTATGATAACCAGGTGGGGCCATGGATAATGGCTTATGTTAAAGAAAAAGGGTACTCCATACAGCAGAAAGCAGCCCTGATGATGGCCGAATTTCTCGGCACAGACCTGGGCAAAATAGTCAATGAAATCAGCAAAATCATCATCAGTTGTCCCAGAGGCTCCGAAATAACAGCCGACCAGGTGGAACTGAACATTGGTATCAGCAAAGATTTTAACGTTTTTGAGCTGCAAAAAGCCCTGGGTAGCAAAAATATTTTTAAGGCCAATCAAATCATAAAATATTTTGCCGAAAACGAAAAGGACAATCCCATGGTTAAGGTAATTCCCATTTTGTACTTATTTTTTTCCAAAGTTTTTTTATTTCATCATCTGGACGATAAATCTCCCAACAACGTAGCGTCAGTGCTGTCGATAAATCGTATGTTTATCGATGATTATTCCATTGCTGCCCGTAATTATCCCCGGCAGAAACTTCGTAAAGTGTTTGGCTGGCTGCGCGAATACGATCTGCGCGCCAAAGGAGTGAATAACGACGGCACATCTACAGGCGACAGCGAACTGATGAAGGAGATGATTTATAAAATTTTACACTGAAACAACAATTTCTTATCTGCCAGGGATCCTTCCCTACAAATTTCCTGAACAAAGCGTTTTTTGGGCTAATTATCAAAAGTATAACCTATCCCTATAGCGGCCATATGAACGAAAGGGTGCTTTATCAACGGTTCTGCCTTGTCGAAGCCCAGCACTGTTAGATGGGGATTATAACCTGCCCGTAAAAACAAACCATTGATGCTTTCGTAACGTACACCAATCATCCCCGTGGCGGCCAGAGAGGAAAAGTTGGTATTAACCAGGCCTTCAAATTTTGGGTACTCTTTATAATAATAAAGATAGTCAACACCAAGCCCTGCTTCAAAGAGCCAGGCTCCGCGGCCAACCATAAAATTGAATTCCAGAGGAGCGCCGGCAGCATGTGCCCGGGGAAATGATAAATAATTGATCCCGGCACGGATGCTGGCCATATAATTGCGGTTGCAAAATACAATGAAATCAGCATTCACAGAGTTAACGCCCAGACTGCCAAAGTTGTAAGAAGTCTGGTGGAATAAGGCAATTTTAGGACAAAAATCACTCTTAGTGTCGCATTTGCCGGCACGGTATGAGAAGTTCTGGCCCGTTAAGGGAAGGCACCAAGCCAGCATGAGCAGCAAAAACAGTTTTTTTTTCATGTTGGTGTAGTTTTTTTGGTCGGTTTGATTTAGGACAATCATTGTTTATAAGTAAAATCTGCTTGAAAATAATCTTTTATTGGCAATACAAACGCAAAATAACTGTTCTTTATCAAGATATTTCCAAAAAATATCTCTAATTTTGACAAAATTATAAGTTTTTGATATTCAATTTATGCTAGTTACAAGATTTCGCCATTATTTTCTTGGTGTTTTGATATTGCTGGCCTTTGGGTCGGTGGAGGCACAAAAGGCTACCATTAAAGGTTTTGTTTACGATAAAGAAACCGGTGAACCAGCCATTTTCACAAGCGTATATCTGCACAAAACCACCATAGGCGCCACAACGGATATTAATGGTTTTTTTGCTATTACACAGATTCCTCCCGGCGATTATATTCTGATGGCTACATTTATTGGTTACGATACCGTTAAAATGCCCGTGACTTTAAGTAAAGGTGAAAATCTGAACAAAAAACTCTATCTTCAGAAACTGGCCATCGAAATGGAAGTGGTAAACATAAAGGGCGAAGCGGTGGATAAAAAAACAGAAACCAATGTATCAAAGGATGTTGTAAATATTGAAAAAATTGAACGTATACCTGCCGTTGGCGGCACCGCCGACCTGGCCCAGTACCTTCAGGTATTACCTGGTGTGGTATTTACCGGCGATCAGGGTGGGCAACTTTACATACGCGGTGGCTCACCTGTTCAGAACAAAGTACTCTTAGACGGAATGATAGTATATAACCCCTTCCACTCCATTGGTCTTTTTTCTGTTTTTGATACCGATATTCTGAAAAATGCCGACGTTTATACCGGAGGTTTTGGTGCCGAATATGGCGGACGTATCTCATCGGTAATGGATATTACCACGCGTGATGGAAACAAAAAACGCATGAGCGGAAAAGTAGATGTCAATACTTTTGGGGCAAAATTACTTTTGGAAGGACCTATCGTAAAGCAAAAAGAAGACGACAAAGCCAATGCTTCCTTTATTTTTTCTGCCAAAAATTCTTATCTGAAACAGACATCAAAAGTATTATACCAATATGTTGATACGGTGGGGCTGCCATTCAACTATACTGACTTGTACGGAAAAATTTCTGTAAATGCACCCAATGGCAGCAAGGTGAATTTTTACGGATATAATTTCAACGATAGGGCCGACTACCGGCAAGTGGCCACTTTTAAATGGAATTCATACGGCGCCGGAGCCAATTTTGTTATTATTCCCGCTCGCGCTTCTATGCTTATTGATGGTGCTTTTGCTTATTCTTCATATAATATCTCACTTACCGACCAAACCGAACTACCCAAGTCTTCCAGAATCAACGGGTTTAATCTTGGTCTCAATTTTACCTCTTTCATGGGGAAAAACGAACTGCGCTATGGCATTGAGGTGCTTGGTTTCGGAACTAATTTCAATTTTTATAATTCAGCTTCCCGGCTGATTGAACAAAAAGAATCAACTACCGAATTCGCCTTGTTTGTAAAGTATAAATGGATACTCGGAAAATTCCTGATAGAGCCTAGTTTCAGAGCACAGGAATATGCCTCGTTATCCACTTTTTCGCCTGAGCCCCGACTGGCTGTGAAGTATAATGCTACCAAATACCTGCGGTTTAAACTGGCGGGAGGTATGTATGCTCAAAACCTCATCAGTTCTACCTCCGACCTGGATGTGGTGAACCTATTCTATGGCTTTCTTTCCGGTCCCGACAACCTGCAGGACGAGTTTGACGGAAAAGATGTTACCCATGCCTTGCAAAAAGCAAGTCATGTGATCTTTGGCGTTGAGATTGATGTTTTGAAAAACCTGACATTAAATATTGAAGGATATTACAAATGGTTTACTCAATTAACCAATATCAACCGCAGCAAGGTGTATAACGATTCTCCGGAATATTCTTCCAAACCCGACGTGCTGAAGAAGGATTTTGTTATCGAAAAAGGTGATGCCGAAGGCGTGGACTTTACGCTGAAATACGAATACCGTTCTTTATACCTCTGGGCAGTGTATTCTTATGGTTTTATTCATCGCTACGACGGCTATGATACCTATTATCCTCATTACGACCGCAGGCATAATGTAAACCTTGTGGGATCTTATAATTTTGGCAAGGCGCTTTCCTGGGGTATCAATGTACGGTGGAACCTGGGATCCGGATTTCCGTTCTCGCAAACCCAGGGTTTTTATGAATTGCTCGATTTTTCCGGCGGTGTCAACACCGATTATACCACCGAAAATGGGACAATGGGTATCATTTATGCCAAGTACGATAGCGGAAGGCTGCCTTATTATCACCGGCTCGACATATCATTTAACAAAGTATTTTATTTCGGGAAAAATATGATGCTGGATATTAATCTTGGTGTAACCAATGTTTACAATCGGAAAAATATTTTCTATTTCGACAGAATTACTTACAAACGTATTGATCAGTTGCCCATTATGCCCAGTCTTGGCATCAGTTTTAAGTTTTAAAAGCTTAGGAATTACGCCGGGTACTTTGTAAACAACACTTTTGTATGGCAGGAATTTATATTCATATACCCTTTTGTAAAAGAAAATGCCATTACTGTAACTTCTATTCTGTTCCTTCGCTGAAATGGAAGGATGAACTGACCGCAGCTTTGCACAATGAACTCAGGCTGCAAAAGGATTATCTTGACGAACCAGTGGAAACAATTTATTTCGGCGGCGGAACACCCTCACAGCTTTCTGAGGATGAAGTAAAACGTCTGATCGATACAGTCAGAGAGAATTATACGTTAATAAATACTCCCGAAATTACTCTTGAGGCCAACCCAGATGACATTGATGCACAAAAGGTCAGGGAGCTGAAAAACTCTGAGATAAACCGGGTCAGTATTGGGGTGCAATCATTTTTCCATGAGGATTTGAAATATCTCAGCCGAATACATACTTCCGAACAGGCTGAATATGCGATAAAAGCCCTGCAGGATGCCGGCCTGGGAAACATAAGCATAGATTTTATTTATGGGATGCCTTCTCTGGGTCAGGAACACTGGCGCAAAAACCTCAGCAGGGCTGTAGATATGCAGATTCCGCATATTTCTGCTTACGCTATCACCGTCGAGCCAAATACCACCCTGGATGTGCTCATCCGCAACCAGAAAAAACAACCCGTTTCAGAGGCAGAAGGTGCCAATGAGTTTCGGTATGTGATGAAATACCTGCCCGAAAATAATTACATACATTACGAAATATCCAATTTCTGCCTGCCCGGCTATCACTCCCGACATAATTCGATGTACTGGGAGAATAAACCCTACCTTGGCATTGGCCCTTCGGCACACTCTTTCAACCTGAGTTCCCGAAGCTGGAATACCAGTAACCTGGAGGAATATATCACTGAAATTAACCGCAACAACTTGCCGGTTGACTCGGAAGTGTTGGACTTCAATCAGCAATATAATGAATTTGTGCTGATGGGATTGCGTACTAACCGCGGTGTATCCCTCAACGGGGTAGCTGAATTATTCGGGTCGGAACGGGCAGCTTATTTTCAAAAAATACTAAAAACTTACGGGAACAAAAACCAGTTGGTGACTGACGGCGATCATATTTACCTTAATGATGAAGGCAAGCTGTTTGCTGATCGCGTTATTTCTGATTTTTTTGCGGTGGACTAAGCGATTTTGCTTTTACGGAACCCGGGTGGATTTTTTCGTTCAGTTTTTGCAGGGAGTCCTGCAGGCCTGTTACATAATTTATTACCGTGTCGGCACAGGAATAAAGCGGGTCGGGGTTGAGCAACACCCTCAAATATACAGGCTGATGGTCGGAAAATTCAAAGCGGCCGTCGATAACATTTATCTGTTCAACAGTGATATTGGGCGAAACCACAAAAAAATCGTAAATGGTTGTGGGTGTAGTTCCGTGTTGATAGGAGGTGAGATTGTCGCGGTTGGTGGGAAGCAGTGTGTCGTAAACAATTTTCCACTTGGCAGGGAGAAAGTCTTCCATTATTTTGGGCATTCCTGATTTTTTTGCATATCCAGAAATGAAAGAAAGATGGTCGTAAGTGGATGGGTTTTGGTTCCAGTCGCCTCCGGCAATCACATAGTTGCCTTTTTCGTATTCGTTGAGCAAAAATCCACGCAGCATCCATGTCTCGTACTGCCTGAGCAGATCAGCATCGGCAAAAGCCGAATTGTGCAGGTTGATAATAACCAGTTCTTTGTCGCTGAATGATAGTTTATGCCTTTGCAACATAAAACAGCGGTCGAGCATAAATATTTTCATAGGCCAGGCATAGTTTACTGGGTAAGCGTACCGCTCACATTTTTCCGGAGTATATTTCGAAAAAGTTGCCAGACCCGATAATACCTTTCCCATTGGTTTCAACACAGGCAGTGGTACATACCCTACATTGTAGTTGGTGGCATAACTGCGGCAGTGGTTTTTTAATGATTCGCCAAAAAGTGATACCTGATTGGTATAATAGCTGCGTCGCGAAGAAGAGTCTATCTCCTGTATTAATAAAAAGTCTATACTGTCGTTTTTGCCCAGGAAGTTAAACACTCCGTTCAGGTTTTTCTGAAGCGTGTTTTTGTCGGGTCGCACCATGCTTCCGCCATCATAAAAGAAATCCATTTCCTTGCTGAGGCCGCAATAGCCAATGTTCCAGGTAATGAATGTCAATGGAACGCTATCAATAAGCCGCGCCGGTTTGCGGTTGTAAATAATTGTTTCCTCAACAGGTACCGGCTGATAGTCTTTTTGGGTAAAATAAAATAGAAAAATTCCGAAACCTATTAAGATTATCAGTATCAAAAGTATCAATACTATATGAATTCTTTTTAGTGTTTTCATCTACAAAAATTTTTATTAAAAGTACAAAAAAGTATTAATACGTATCAAAACGGGAAAATATAATTTTCTTTCAACTTCATTGTTAAATGTTTTGCATTTAAATAAAAATTAATTAATTTTGCGACGAAAATAAAAACAGGTGTTTTTATAGGATCGTTAGTGATGAAAATCTTTGAAAAAATAAAAATTGCTTTTTTATTACTTTTGTTAGTAAGTCTTACAGGGTGTGTTTTATTTCGGACCGGGGTTTTCTGTTGGATCAGTATTGTTAGCTTTATTGTCTTGAGCATTATTTCTTTGGGACAGATAGCTTTTTTTAATAATAATGAATATAAATTCTGGCTGTTAAAATATTTTATTTCCATAACCCTGTCAATTCAAAGTTTTTGTTTTATTGCGCTGATGCTCAGCTATCAGCAAATTGGTGATTGGAAAAACATTCTTATCGTTACTAATATGTTTTTCTGGATTAGCTTAATTTTTATTTTCATTTTTTTCAAACACTTTTTGGAAAAAGAAATAAAAAAAATGTTTCTGATAACATACTTTTACCGGCCCTGATTATTTTTTTTCTGGGAATTATTCCGATGGTTGTTCCTGTGTACAAATTATATGATAATTTTAACAGGGAACGAAATCATCATACTTATGATGAGTATTTTGAAACGAACGATCATCATAATCCCGACCAGATACTTACTTTCTAATAACAGTAACTAAAATTTTTTTTGTTGTTTTGAAGAAAACGGCAAATAAAGGTTTAATTTTACATGTATTAACTCTAAATTTTTGCCATATGGATAAGAAGAAAATTTTGCTGTTTGCGGTAATAGGACTTTTTGTAGTACTTGTGGTGTTTTTAATAGCTAAAACCAGGTCGCAAACCCTGGTAAAAGTAAATCCGGCATTTAAAGAATATATTGCCGCTTTTACTTCAGG